>JANXXZ010000080.1 GCA_025350385.1 Bacteroidales bacterium | reverse complement strand
TAACGCAAGTTATTTAAAGGGAATTATCGAAATTTAGCAGAAAAAAACAGTCGCTTATTTTTCTTGCACCAAACCCAAATTAACTCTTTAACATGACTTTTGTTAAATTTAGCCAAAACCCGAATTTTTAGAACTCACCTTTAGATATATTGCTTTTGAGTTGATTAAAAGCATTTGTATAATTAAGAATAGCTGTTTGAGTTGCTTCGATATTGCCGTCTGGATTTACTTTAGTCAGCCAGTATTCTTTCCATCTAATATATGACTTGAAACCAGTACCTTGCATATTGTTGATTCCACGAATGTGAATAAGCGAATCATAATATCGATCCATTTTTGACACGATTGAATAATAGCTTTCATTATTTTGTCCATACGATTGGTCAAAAAACATAGCAGAAATGCTAATTGATAAGAAGTATCATTACAATTAGTTGAAGGACGTTTGGTTTCTTTTTCATAGAACAAATAAATTAGATTGAATGTTGTTAATATTTGACTAATTTAAAAGACAATGTTATTATTTAACTATAGAGGTTCCCCTTAAAAATAGGTCAGTTTTTCTGAATTATAATCATTCATAATAATCACAATTTCAATACTGAATTAAAGTAACTATATTCTAGTTGAAGTATAGAAATTTTGATTTCCTAAAATTTGAACAAGGAGTAAAATGATAGAGTTTAAAAGCAAAAAACAGCGAGAATGTGAGAACGTTACTTCTTAATCTTCAAGTTGATTAAATACATTAATTGAAATTGTTTGCCAAATTGACAATTTCAAAGGAGGTGTAATATTTAACCACATCATACTTTCTTAAGTCTGGATATTAACATATGTTTATAAACATAATACAAATATAATCATTTCTAATATAATTCAATACTCTATATTCTAAACGTTGGGTAATTTTGTTACATGCCTAAAATGTCTATATAGCCAAACACAAAGTCCAGAATGAAATAAGATACTTCTGGAAGGAGGTTGATTACATTTCTCCTCCAATCTATTCTATATAGGCAAAGTAATTAGTTGATAATTCATGGCACAATCTATTTTAATTATGCTAATGAAGATATTAAATATCCTCCTATTTAGCCTATGTCGTTTCTTATTTAAAACTCCATAGTAAGACATAAAAGAAAATATGTGTGCAAATTGTGTGCAAATTGAATAAAAAAACCACTTACAAAAATCTTCGTAAGTGGTTTATTTTCATTTTGTTGTCCGACTAGGGCTCGAACCTAGACTCTTCTGATCCAGAATCAGACGTGTTGCCAATTACACCATCAGACAATGCAGCGGCAAAATTAGTAAGGATTTTTTAGATAATCGCACAAAGCGGCTAAATATTTTCGTTCCTGCCGATTTTAGCCCAGGAATCCTTCAATGCCACGGTGCGGTTAAATACCAATTTGCCTGGTACTGAATCTGTATCCACACAGAAATAACCTATCCGTTCGAACTGGAATTTCTCCAAAGGCCTGGCATTTGCGAGGTAGGGTTCCACATATCCTATAACTTTAACCAGGGAAGCGGGGTTCAGGTTCGTTTTAAAGTCGGTTCCTTCCGGAACATCATCGGGGTTTTCGGCAGTAAACAGCCGGTCGTACAGGCGGATTTCGGCTTCCAGCGCCTGCGAGGCGGAAACCCAGTGGATGGTTCCCTTCACCTTACGCCCGTCGGGCGAATTCCCGCCCCGTGTTGCAGGATCGTAGGTACAATGGAGTTCGGTTATGTTCCCCTCATTATCCTTAACCACACTGGTGCAGGTGATGAAATAGCCATAGCGCAACCGCACCTCCGAGCCAGGCGAAAGGCGGAAATACTTTTTCGGGGGTACTTCCATGAAATCGGCGCGTTCAATATACAGTTCCCTGGAGAAAGGCACCTTCCGGCTCCCCGCTTCCGGGTCTTCCGGGTTATTGATGGCATCCAGCTCATCAACCTGGTTTTCAGGATAATTGGTAATGATTACCTTTAACGGGTTTAAAACGGCCATAACGCGGTTTGAGCGTTTATTCAGGTCCTCGCGCACACAGAATTCGAGCAAAGAGACGTCAATCAGCTGGTCGCGTTTGGCAACGCCAATGATATCGGCAAAATTACGCAGCGATTCCGGCGTAAAGCCTCTCCTGCGTAATCCGCAAATGGTGGGCATACGGGGATCATCCCAACCGTTCACATATCCTTCATTCACGAGTTGCAGCAGTTTGCGCTTGCTCATTACCGTGTAGGTAAGGTTTAAACGCGCAAATTCGATCTGCCTGGGGCGGTATGCTCCTTCTGCTACCTGTTCGAGGTACCATTCGTA
>JANXXZ010000078.1 GCA_025350385.1 Bacteroidales bacterium | reverse complement strand
GAGACTATGTGTCGATCTGTGTGAAATATTTTGGCGACCGGGTTAAGAACTGGATCATTTTGAACGAGCCAATGGCTTTTACCGGCGCTGGTTACTTTTTAGGCGTTCATGCCCCAGGTCGTAAGGGGCTGAATAACTTTTTAGCAGCAGTTCACCATGCCGCCTTATGCCAGGCTGAAGGGGGAAGAATTTTACGTTCCATGGCTTCTGGTGCCCGGATTGGGACTACTTTTTCCTGCGCCTATATCCAGCCATACCATAATACAATGCGGGATGAAGCAGCTGCGAAGAGAGTCGACACTCTTTTAAACAGGCTTTTTGTTGAACCCCTGGCTGGCCTGGGTTATCCGGTAAAGGATTTGCCCTTTTTACAACGGCTTGACGCGTTTGTTAAAGATGGGGATGAAAGCAGGCTTTCCTTCAATATGGACTTTATTGGCGTTCAGAATTACACCAGGGAAATTGTTACTTCTTCCCGATTCAGGCCTTTGATATGGGCAAAGATCATCAAAGCTGACAAAAGAAATGTTGAACTTACAGAAATGAGCTGGGAAGTATATCCAGAAAGTATTTATGAAATGCTGCAGAAATTCAGCAAATACCGGAATTTCAAAGAGATCATTGTAACGGAAAGCGGAGCTGCTTTTCCTGATATAGTTACGAATGGCCAGGTTCATGATTTGAAACGAAAACAGTACCTTGAGCAACACGTCCGGCAGGTTTTACGTGCCAAAAACAATGGTGTAAAAGTAACCGGTTATTTTGTATGGAGCCTTACTGACAATTTTGAGTGGGCCGAAGGTTATAGACCCAGGTTCGGGTTGGTTTATGTCGATTATAAAACCCAAAGACGTTGTATCAAGGAATCGGGGTTTTGGTTCAGCAGGCTGATTAAGAGTAATAATTTCACATCTGCAATTCTGCGGGATTTGTCGGCTTAGGAAGCAGACATTATGCCCTTATCTAATTTAGAATCTCTCTTCTGCAATTTAGCCAGGTTATTGGTTGGCTTCAAAGATTTCTCGTTGGGGCTTGGGAAAAATTAGTCGGAAATAAACAACTTGTTTTTTCGTAATGGGCTGTTGTTTGATTTCTTGAACAGTGAATGAACTTTAAATATATATACAACTATACCGTTAGAATTTAATAGAATTGAGCCATATTATTCACATTCTTTTGTCTATAACTTAACATAATTGGTTCGTTTGAAATATTGACTAAATAATAATTATCCCAAATAGAAACTCGGGTTTTCAGAGGCGACTCAATGATAAATTCAAAGAGTGTAAAGAAATTTCGACACGATATAAGTGCAGAAAATAAAAAGATCAGTGTAGGTGTAATAATTAATAATAATTTAATGTACTAAAAAGCAAATAACGAAACTAGAGGCATAAATTTACTTTATGCATTTCTACTTTGAAATAATTATTAAACGTGTTGTGCGGTTGAAATTGTTAACAAGATAGTTGATAAATAAAAACAACGTAAGTTATGCATAGTACTGTAATACAGTATATTAGATGTAGTTTTTATCACAAAAAGACATCTGCTATGCATAACTTACGTTCAAATTTCGACAAATTCCTTGTACTGACAAAATCTGTTTTCAAAGATCGAATTTACGACACAGGTAATCTGATTTTCTATCCCAACAAGCCTAAAATGACTGATTGTGAGATAATTGCGTTATCATTGACAAGTGAGTCACTGGGTATTGATAGTGAAAACTACCTCTTTGGGAAACTCAAAAACGATCACAGTCCTGATTTTCCAAATCTCATTGATCGCAGCAACTACAATCGAAGGAGGAAAAAATTATATCTTTTTGTTGAGTTGCTAAATCAAACAGTAGCTGATAATATGAATCTGGGAGAAGATGTGTTTATAGTTGATTCAATCCCAGTTCCTATTTGTAAGCTGGCAAGAGAAAAGCAGGTTAAAATATGTAAGGAGCAGTATGAAACAGCTCCAGACAAAGGTTATTCTGCTGTTAACAAATCCTACTATTATGGTTACAAGTTGCATCTAATAACCTCCGTCAGAGGAATATTCCATAGCATGGATCTCACCAAAGCCAGCGTACATGATGTTCATTTTCTTCCCCAGCTGAAATTTACTGGGCTGAATAACTGCACATTAGTCGCCGATAAAGGATATTTATCAAGCGAATATCAACTGGACTTGTTTACAAATTGCCATGTGAACTTAAAAACACCTTCACGTTCCAATCAAAAGAACTTCAAACCTTTTGAACCAGTATATCGTAGAGTCAGGAAAAGAATTGAAACTCTATTTGCTCAACTATGCGACCAGTTTATGCTTAAAAGAAACTATGCGAAGTCATTGCTAGGACTGTCTGTCAGGTTACTGACTAAAATAACAGGTGTTACTTTGCTACAGTTCTTGAACACTCAAAATGACAAACCATTGAACCATCTTAAATATGCATTGGCTTCATAATTCTAACCGCACAACACGTTGTATCACTTAAAAACCAGCCAAACACGATAATTAGAAATAAATATTTTACATTAAATTTGACACTATGAAAAAAGTAATCTACCTGATCACCTTGCTCGCTTTACCCGGCTTGAGCAACATTGTAAATGCACAATCTCTTGCAGGAGGCAGGGCATTTTCGCTTGGCGTTTGTGAAAATAACTCAGCCTGGGGCTGGGGATCCAACGTGTATGGTCAGCTTGGAAATGGAAGCACCATCGACAGCGATGTTCCTGTTGCGATAACATCCCTCACCGGCATTACTGCCGTTTCCTGCGGCGACCGGCATTCCCTTGCCCTGAAAAATAATGGTACGGTCTGGGCTTGGGGCGACAACAGCAATGGCGCACTCGGAAACGGGACCAATACCAATAGTTCTGTTCCGGTTGCCGTAAGTTCTCTCTCGGGCATGGTCGCAATT
>JANXXZ010000064.1 GCA_025350385.1 Bacteroidales bacterium | reverse complement strand
CAACCGGGCAGGATATTTCCTGCAATGGGTGAATGGCTATATATTTAAGGATGTTGAAGGGTTGATGAGCAATATTGAAATCGTTACCCGGCATGTGGCTGCAAAAATAGCCAACTCCGGCAGGCATGATGATTTCAGGGTACTGGAACTAATCCCGGCACTGGATGACAAATTCTTCTTTTGCGATGATGCAGGAGAATACTGGCGGCTTTATAAGAATATTCTCGATACTCATGTTTATGATGTGGTCGAGAATCCCTCAATTGCCTTTGAGGGAGGCAAAGCTTTCGGCCGGTTCATGACCGATCTTTCCGATCTGCCGGCGAGTAAACTCAGCGAAACTATCCCGAATTTCCATAATATGGAAACAAGGCTGGAAAATTTTTATGCTTCACTCGAATCTGACCCGGCAGACCGGAAAAAAAATATCCCTGGAGAAATCCAGTTTGTTCTTGACCGGGCTGAGCAAATGTTAAGCATACCAAAACTCATCAGGGAAGGCAGGCTTCCTATGCGTATTACGCATAATGACACCAAGTTCAATAATATATTATTCGACAGGAATAACCATGCAATCTGTATTGTTGACCTCGATACTGTAATGCCGGGAAGTGTTCTCTTTGATTTTGGGGATGCCATTCGCACAGGAGCCAACACGGCCACGGAAGACGAAAAAGACCTTACATTGGTTGACATCAATCTCCCTATCTATGAAGCTTATGCCAGGGGATTTATAAATGTTACCCAGCAAAGCCTCACTGAAGATGAAATTAAAAACCTGGCTTTCTCAGCCCGGTTCATGACCTTCATTATAGGGCTTCGCTTTTTGACTGATTTCATTGACGGAAACCCCTATTTCCGAACCCTATACCCTACGCACAATCTTGACAGGACCCGCGTTCAGTTCCGCCTGATTGAAGCTATGGAAAAGAATGCTTCCGCGATGGATGCCATTGTATTGAAAGCCTGTGAAAGCAGTGCTTCTGTTTCCCGCTGATCCATTTCAGAACAGAAGGCATCCCAGACAAATATCTCCATCAAACACATAACAGATTGATCAATCATTTATGAAAGTAACGTCAGACAGGCCTTTGCACCTTTACGTGAAATCGTATAGTAACTCCTAACACCAAATACCAAGTGAAAAAACTCAGATCATTTGTTCTGGTATCACTCATAATTATCAGCTCAGGATACGTACAAGCTGAAAAAGTCATTACTATAGTTCCCTGCCCGCTGGAACTGAAAGAAGGAAAAGGGGCTTTCAAAATCACTTCCTCCACCCTCCTGCTTGTTGATGCGGGGAATAAGGAACTGCGGCTTTCAGCCAAACTCATTTCACAAAAGATCTTTATGGCCGGCGGGCCCCAATTGCTGATCAGGGATTACACATCCGGTTCAATTCCAAAAAATAGTATTGTTCTGACTATTCAGGGAGGAGATGTTTCCCTTGGTAATGAAGGATACTTGTTGGAAGTTACCAAAAAGCGTGTAATTATCCGCTCAATAGCCGGGAACGGTGTGTTTTATGCCATCCAGAGTCTTTTCCAGCTCTTTCCTGCCGAAATTGAGAAACAAACTGATGTAAAGACCAATTTCGACATTCCTGTAGTGGCCATCCGTGATATGCCAAGGTATCCCTACCGTGGGATGCACCTTGATGTTGGCCGTCATATGTTCCCCCTGAGTTTTCTCAAAAAATACATTGACCTGATGTCGATTTACAAAATGAACAACTTTCACCTTCATTTAACGGATGACCAGGGTTGGCGAATTGAGATAAAGAAATATCCTGAACTTACCCGCCTGGGATCAATGCGGAATGGAACACAGGTCGGAAGAACTTCTGATAATGATGGAATTCCCTATGGTGGTTTTTATACTCAGGATCAGGCCCGCGAACTCGTCGCTTACGCTGCTGGTCATTTTGTGAATGTAATTCCCGAAATTGAAATGCCCGGCCACTCTGTGGCGGCCCTTACAGCCTACCCATCACTTTCATGCTCCGGCGGCCCTTTTCATGTGCGGACCGAATGGGGTGTAGCCGATGATATATTATGCTCCGGCAATGATTCAGTCTTTATTTTCGTTCAGGATGTGCTCACTGAAATCATGGAAATCTTTCCTTCGAAATATATCCATATCGGTGGCGATGAAGCGCCGAAAACACGATGGAAAGAATGTCCCCGGTGCCAGGTCAGAATTAAAACTGAAGGATTGAAGGATGAAATGGAGCTTCAAAGCTATTTTATCAGGCAGGTTGAAAAATTCCTTAGCTCTAAGGGACGCAAGCTCATCGGCTGGGACGAAATTCTTGAAGGCGGGATGGTTCCTGTAGCAACCGTGATGTCATGGCGTGGAATACAGGGCGGAATTGATGCTGCCCGTCAAAACCATGATGTAATTATGACTCCGGTCGACTATTGCTACTTTGATTACTACCAGGCTGATCCCGCTACCGAACCATTGGCCATAGGCGGATTCCTTACTTTAAAATCGGTTTATAATTACGAACCTACCCCGCCTGTCCTGACCCCCGAACAATCGAAGCACATACTGGGTGCCCAGGGAAATGTCTGGACCGAATATATAAAAACCCCCGAAATGGCCGAATATATGGCTTATCCCAGAGCCATAGCCTTGTCAGAGGTCACATGGTCAACCGACAAAAACAGGAACTGGGATTCTTTTCAGGAACGCATGGATGATCAATACAAACGACTGGAATATATGGGGGTAAATTTCAGCAAAGGCTCCCTGCAGGTTGATATCACTACACTACGAGATTCAGTCAAAAACCGCAACCTTGTGCAGCTTTCATGCGAGATCAAGGGATATAATATCTATTATACCACCGATGGCAGTGAGCCAACCATACACTCACAAAAATACGTCACACCTTTCGAAGTACAGAAATCATGCACCGTTAAAGCATGTACTGCTAAAAACGGCGAACTGAAAGGCAGCGTTAACGAAAGAAATCTTGTCGTCAATAAAGCTTCCGGCAAGCCTGTAACCATCAACAAGCCATATAGCTATAAATACCCGGCAACCGGGAAAAATGCTATGACGGATGGTCTCGTGGGAACAGCTTCGCTTAAGTCAGGATGGCAGGGATACGAAGGGACAGACATGGACCTGGTAATTGACCTGCTTCAGACTGTTTTAATCAGTAGTATCAGCATGTCCTTTATCCAGGATATCGGATCCTGGGTTTTATACCCGGTTGAAGTGGAATACTTTACCAGTGTTGATGGCATTACCTGGAATTCAGCAGGGATAATAAAAACAGATCCGCAACCTGCCCGGGGAAAAGCGGATCGAGGCTTCAGTGTAATGTTCCCTCAAACTGCCGTTCGGTACTTGAAGGCTATAGCCCGCAATGCGGGCAAACTCCCCGACTGGCACGAATACAAGGGACAACCCTGCTGGATGTTTGCTGATGAGGTGGTGGTTGAATAAATGTTTTCAAAACCACTCAGATATAGAGAGCAACTAGAAACACTAAGAATGCTTATTATCTAGCTGTCAACAATTTCTCTGTGTTTCTTGGTGTACTTAGTGTCTTGGTGGTTTAATTTTAATTCAACAATTTCTACTTAACAGGGATTTTATGGATAACCTGGGTTTCAATTCACCGATCAAAATAAACAAGTTATAGATAATCTCCTGCTTTATAACGAATAAAAGGTTGTCCCTACCTTCCATTTGCTACTTTTGCGCACCTTAAAAATATCCTGCAACAATGAACGAGAAAAACAGAACCGCGAACCACTTATTGGCAATCCTGGGAGCCACAGTAATGCTGATACTGGTTGTCAGCTGCAAACAAAAAGTTATGGATGAAAAAGCAATTTCAGCTAGCAACATGGATACTTCCGTGAAGGCAGGCGACGATTTTTACAAGTATGCTAACGGAACCTGGTTGAAGAATAACCCGATACCTGCCGAATTCAGCCGTTACGGAGCATTCGAAGCGTTGGAAGAAGATAACTACAAACAGCTTAAAACCATACTGGAAGAAGCATCGAAGGATAAAAGTGCTGCAGCCGGTTCAGTAAATCAGAAGATTCGCGACTTCTATAATACCGGGATGGATACTTTAAAAATCGAAAAAGAAGGAACCGGGCCTGTTAAGGATGATCTTGCCAGGATAGAAAATCTTTCTACCATTTCCGATCTCCAGAAACTGGTAGCCGAAAAGCATGTTACAGGAATTTCATCTTTGTTTTACTTTTTCAGTTCCCCCGACGAAAAGAACAGTAACAAGGTTATAGGTCATCTCTATCAGGGTGGTCTGGGCCTTCCCGACCGTGATTATTACCTGGGCCAGGATCCCCGTTCAACCGAGATAAGGGCCGAATACCTGCAACATATGACCCGGATGTTTACTTTGTCAGGACTGGATGCTGAACAAGCCAAAGTTAATGCTGCCAATGTGATGAAGATTGAAACTGATCTCGCCAGAGTTTCGAAAACGAACCTTGAACTTCGGAATCCGGTCGCAAATTACAATAAGACTGATCTTGATGGCCTTAGAAAAATGGCACCGGAATTTGACTGGAATTCTTACTTCTCCATTCTAGGCGTTACAAAAACCGACGAGATCAATATTGGCCAGCCCGCATTTATTAAAGGGATGGCTGGTATGATGAAAACTATTCCGATGAAGGAGTGGAAATCTTACCTGAAATGGAATATAATAAATAATGCAGCCAGCTATCTGTCCACCGATTTCGACAAGGAACACTTTGCTTTTTTTGGCACAGTACTTTCAGGAACAAAAGAACAGCAGCCTCGCTGGAAAAGGGTCCTTGACCAAACCTCCGGCTCACTTGGTGAAGCTGTAGGTCAGCTTTATGTGGAAAAATATTTCCCGCCACAGGCAAAACAGCGAATGATCCAATTGGTCGGTAACCTGAAATCCGCCCTGAAGGACCGGATCATGAATCTTGCATGGATGGGTGATTCCACCAAGAAAGAAGCAGTCAAAAAACTCGAAAAGATCAATGTTAAAGTCGGGTATCCCGATAAATGGATCGATTACAACAGCCTGAGTGTCGGGACAACTTCCTATTACGAGAATAACCTGAATGCCAATCGTTTTGCAATTAAACGAGAATTAAACAAGATCGGCAAACCTGTCGACCGCAGCGAATGGGGCATGACTCCTCAAACAGTGAATGCCTATTATAATCCCAATATGAACGAAATCGTATTCCCGGCAGCAATTCTGCAACCTCCATTTTTCTGGTTGAATGCGGACGATGCGGTCAATTACGGGGCAATCGGCGTGGTGATAGGTCATGAAATGAGCCATGGATTTGACGACCAGGGAAGGCAATATGATAAGGAAGGTAATCTGCGCGACTGGTGGACTCCTGAGGATTCCAAAAACTTTGAAAAACAAACCCAGGTGCTGGTCGATCAGTATAATAATTTCAGGATACTGGATTCACTGCACGTTGATGGCAAACTTACTTTAGGCGAAAATATTGCTGATCTGGGCGGAGTAAACATTTCCTATACTGCTTTTCTAAAAGCCATGCAGAGCAAGGATATGAAAACAAAAATTGACGAATTCACTCCGGCCCAGCGTTTCTTCCTGTCCTATGCCCAGGTTTGGCGTAATAATATCCGCGATAAAGCGCTCATGCGCAGGCTTAAAGAAGATGTTCACTCACCTGGTGAAGCCCGCGTTGACGGAATTGTATATAATATTCCGTATTTTTATGAGGCTTTCAACATTCAACCCACTGATAAACGCTACCTGCCTGCAGAAAAAAGAGCAAATATCTGGTAGATCCGGTGTTAAATCTTGAATTTTACTTAAATAACCTGAACCGGATCCTTCTTTTTTAAGGGTCCGGTTTTATTTGAAAAACAGTCAATTATACTTCAATCCATTTAAGCAATCGATAAACCGCAGCATTACCGCAAAATACACGTCATCCTTATGACCCTGATATCAAGGATTTGCGAACAACCAGAATCCATTTTATCCCTCTGACCGGTTTTTCGGGGAGGTTCATCGGAATTCTCTCTCTCTTCATCGATTTGAATAGCAGGGAATTAATTTATAAAGTTAATTTGCAGTAATTTCAAGCTTAAAACAGAACAGTCCGGCATGAAGAAGAAATATAAAATCCTCATACACATTGTCTACTGGATATATATCATAAACCAGGGACTGTTCCCTTTTTATATCAACAAGCTTGATGCTGCTTACCTCGAAAACTTCCGCTATCTCAAAGATGTATCCATCACAACCTTTTTGAATTTAATCTCCTTCTATTCTATTTATTTCAGTTTTCCTTACCTGATAAAATACAAATTCAAACCACTGAGCATCGTTGCTATCCTGGTGTTGGTAATTGTAATCCTGGGTATCCGCCTGCCGCTCGATTTCGCCTTCTGGAAGTATATCGGCCATTTGCCGCAAAAAGAACTGGTCATTCAGAGTGAATGGGTGTGGAATGAACTACGACTGATCATAATTACCGGGATTTATGCTGTTCTCATCCGTTTTATGATCGATTGGTTTGATTCGCAGAAACTGAAGGACGAACTTATCAACCAGCGTCAGTCCAGTGAACTGGCTCTGCTTCGCTCACAGGTAAACCCACATTTCCTGTTTAACACGCTCAACAATATTTATTCGCTGGTATATAAGAAATCGGAAGAAGCGCCCGCTGCTGTGATGAAACTTTCAAGCATCATGCGGTATATGCTTTATGATGCCAATGGCGATTCGGTTCAACTCGAAAAAGAAATTGATTATCTCAGGAGCTTTATTGAATTACAGAAATTACGGATCAATCTGAATGGCTTTGTCGAATTGGCCATAGAGGGTGAAACGGAAAATCGTACCATAGCTCCCATGCTCCTCATTCCCTTTGTGGAAAATGCTTTTAAACATGGTGGAAAAACCCATACACCCGGCATCATGATTCATATGAAAATAGAACCAACGAAGATACTGTTCGAGGTTGCCAATTATTTTAAACAGAATATGCTTGCGCAGAAGGACGAGTCGGTTGGCATCGGTTTGCAGAATATTAAACGCAGGCTCGAACTTCTTTACCCGGCGAAGCATATGCTATTGATTACCGAAGATGATGTGATGTTCAGGGTAAAACTGGAAATAAATACCTGAATCATTTAAATTTACTACAGATTACTGTTAAAAAGTTACTTTAAATCCTCACAGGAGAAGTCCAGATTGCCCGGAGTTTTATTGACTGTTATTAATCAGATATTGCTGAAAAGAATTAACACATTGATAACATTTAAGCCAACTTTTGTATCTTTATATTAACTTTTAAAAGTTAGGTTGCCATAAGTTGATCCATACCCGGCATTAAAACTGATCTCTGCCTGGAACCCCGATACATGAACCGGTGCGCATAGAAGAATAATCTGATCCTGTCGCATTTAGTAAGAAACCTGGAAATAAATCACTGACCCATGAAGATAAACTGCATAGCCATAGATGATGAGCCCCTGGCCCTTGATATCATAAAGGCATATTGTACCAAGGTTCCCTTCCTGAATCTTCTGAACACTTTTACCAATGCACTCGATACCCTCGAATACCTACGGGAATACACAGTCGATCTCATGTTTCTTGACATCCAGATGGAAGAACTTACAGGAATCCAATTGCTGAATTCAATGCATCAGAAACCCTATGTAATCCTTACAACTGCCTACGACAACTTCGCACTCCAGGGATTTGAACTTGATGTGGTGGATTATATGCTAAAACCCATCTCGTTTGAACGCTTTGTGAGGGGAGTGAACAAGGTATGTGAACGGATGCAGAAGGAATCGGCTGAACCCGTAACCGAAAAAAATGATTCACTCCCGGTTTCGGATAGCAAAGAACATACTTACTTTTTTGTAAAAACTGAAACCCGCATTGAGAAAGTAGAAACTTCGGATGTAATGTATGTGGAAGGAATGGGTGATTACTGGCGGATTGTCACCAAAAACCGCCGGATCATGACCCTGATGAATGCCAAAAGGATCGAAGATATGCTGCGCGAACCCCAGTTTTGCCGTGTACATAAATCTTATTTTGTTGCTATTGATAAAATTGAATTCGTCGAACGGAAACACATTAAAATAGGGGAAGAACATATCCCGATCAGCGATACCTACCAAAAGAATTTCTTCGACCTTATTGAAAAAAGGAAAATGGCTTAAGCCATTCTCTAACTAAAAGACAGAGCACTGTAATATCATTTTTCAGTGCTTTTTTTGTATCCGTTATTAGCTATTGGTTATCGGTTATTGGTTATTGGTTATTGGTTGTCAGCTGTTGGTTGTCATTTATTCGGCATCTCAAAACCCAACATCCAACATCCGAGATTCCTGCCTGATTGCATGGATTATCCTCAAATTTGAAGATCAACGTCATGCAGGCAGGCGAAACCTGATATCCAACATCCGATATCCGCAATTAACAACGTATCCGCCCGAATATTCTCGGTGAAAAGTCCATTGTCTTCGCCAACATGTCAATTTTCCCGGTAATGTCATATAACGACTGATTATTCAATCTTATCGAATACATTTGATTCATGATCAACTTGTTAGCTACTTTTACTTCAAAATTATTAACCAACTAAAAGGAGGATTAAGCCATGAAAAGAATTATGATTATCACGCTGCTTTGCATGCTCACGGCCGGGCTTTATGCCGCCGGTAAGGAAAACAACAGCTATGTTAAAGCTAACGGTAAAACCTATTTCGGTACCGAAATCAGAATGGGCATTGTTAACACTACCATCATCACTTCCGATGGTGAAAAAATCAAGCTTCAGAATACTGATATTCAAACAGTGATGCACAATGGACGCCTGTTTGAACGCCTGCCTGTAGTATGTAAAAAGAAGCATATTACCTGTATGGCCATGATGGAGTATATTACCTCAAAAGATGGTCTCAGGCTTTATCGTTACAATTGTTTTAACAAACGCTGCGACCCGGTGAATGGGGTGATTGTTAACACCTATCCTGAAGATGTATATTATGTTTTCAAGGACGGGAATTTCTACCTGCGGATTGATGAAACCAATGCTGTAAGCGCACTTCCATTCTTCGGCATTGAGATCCGAAACTGATCTTGCTCAATTTGATTGCCCGAATGCCTGAAACAACTATTACACAGGGTTAAATAGGTAATGAAAGGAGGAACAGGATATGAAAAAGTACTTTGTTATATTGACACTGATGCTGATGGTTTCAGAAATCAATGCATCAACCATTGAGAAAAACAGTTTTGTAGCATGCGGTGGAATGACCTATTATTTCAGTAAAATCCAGGTAGGCATTGCAATCACAAGGATTTTCCTCCTGAACGGAGAAATGATCAAAATCCCCACTGCCAAAATTGATGCATACACACGTAATGGAGAACTTTATGAAAAGCTGCCTGTAATAAATAAAAACCGTGACACGGTTGGATGGGCATTTATGCAATTCATTGCCAGTAACTCAGTGTATCGCTTATACCGGTATTGCAGCAATTGTAATCATTATGACCCGGCTACCGGTGAAATTGCCCCGACCTTGCCTGTTTACCGCTATTACATTTATGAAGGCCGGAAATTCTTTTCACTTACCGACGATCAAAATACCAACGATCAGTTAGCTCTTTTTGGCCTCAAGATGCACGTATAAACCATACTGTTCAGGTACATTCTCTGCACCATAGAAGCATAACCCATGGAAGTTATTTCAGATGACTTTCATGGGTTTCAGTTCTACAATACTCCGGTAATTTTCTTTTACCGTTTAGAGGCAAAAATTTAAAACACAGAATGTCAACACTTTATGAAGCAAAGACTTGATTTTGTATCTTACTGATAATTAAGATAATGGAAATTTCTCTCGAACACTTGTTCTATAAATATGTCTTAAAAAAGTTTATCCAGAATAATGGTTTAGAATTGCATCACTAAGACTCAAAGGACACAAAGAATTTAAAAACAAGCTCTTACAACTTTTACTTTGCGCCTTTGTATAAATTAGTGTTAACAGTTGGCTATGAATTGCAGATATTCAAATTCAATCCCTCTTCATCTTATCATCTTCTTTCCCTGTTGATTGACTCTGCCACAAGATACCCCGTCGAAAAAGCAACCTGAAGGTTATACCCACCTGTATCGCCATCAATATCCATCACTTCCCCGGCAAAGAAAAGACCGGGAACTAATTTGGATTCCAGCGTCTTGGAGGATATTTCTTCCAGCGAAATACCCCCTTTGGTAACCATTGCCATGTTGAAACCTCCTACCCTTTCGATTATAAAGGGGCATTCACAAAAGGAATCAACCAATAGATTGCGGGTTTCCCTGTTTATGGAAGCGAGCGTCTGTTCGGGATCAATCCTGAGCCCTGCTAAAAGAATCCTTACCAGACTCCTGGGAAGGTCATGTTTTTTCAGAAACGTTTGGATCGCCATTTTTCCTGATTTCTCAGATGCTTCAATGAAAGCTTTCCTGAACTCATCGCTGTTCTGGCCAACGAGGTTAATTTTAAGAACGTCCTGGCTCTGCATTTCTCTCGAGAAATCAAGTATTCCGGGACCCGACAGTCCTTTATGAGTAAAACCGATATCGCCCCGGTGCTCCGATATCTTCTTATTATCGCGATACAGGTAAACCAGTTTTTCCTGAATTGATACTCCGGCAATCTCTGCCATCTTATAATCGCGGATAAAAACAGGACTGAGTGCTGGTTTTGGTGGTACAACAGAATGTCCGAATTCTTTGGCAAAGTAGTAACCATCGCCCGATGAACCTGTACCAGGATAAGACATTCCACCGGTTGCAATTACAATTTTGTTGCAATGATATTCATGCGTTGCCGTTTTTATGATAAAACAGTCGGCTGGTTTCTCAATTTTGAGTACAGGTTGATCAACAATAATCTGCACCATTTTTAAATGACATTCATCCAGGAGTAACTTCAGGACATCATTTGAATTCCCGCTTTGTGGAAATATTTTCCCGTTCTTGTCGACTATAGCTGCCAGACCCCGTTGAGCCAGAAAATCAATCAGATCAAGGTTTGTAAAGCTGTGTAAAGCTGTTCTCAGAAATTTTGAATGTTCACCGTAATGACTGAAAAAATTGCTGACATCACCATAATGGGTAACATTGCATCTTCCTGACCCGGATATCAGCAATTTACGACCTGGTAGGCTATTTTTTTCCAAAACGGCCACTGATTTGTTTTTACAGTGAATAGCTGCAAATAATCCGGCAGGACCGGCACCAATAATTATGGTATCGAATTTATTCAAAAGCGAGGGAATGGTATTGATTCCGAATACTTTTGCGAAGATAGGATATTGATATGGAATGCCCCTGAAAATTGATGATCACATTACATCATCAATATGTGAATGAATTGCTTGCATAATGTTTATTAGGTAATTAAATAAGTGCTACATTTGGTATCCCTAAATTCATCTAAATCGAAGAAAATCATTGAAAAATCCTCTCTTTTCCGTACTTGCATTACTCGCTCTTGCTATATTAACCGGCAGCTGGGGTGGAACCGGACACCGCAAAATAAGCACTGAAGCTTCACTATCGTACAACCAGCAAATGCATGATTTCGTATCCTGGACTTCCTTCCTTGCGGATCATGCGTCAGATGCTGACGACCGCAAAAATTCGGACCCGAATGAATCGGCAAGGCATTACATTGATATAGACAACTATCTCTCCTTTATTTATTCAGGCCGCATCACTCAAACACTTGATTCGGCAGTAAATATGTACGGTCATTCAACTGTTTACGGCGATGGAATTTTACCCTGGGCTACCCTGACCGCTTTCGATTCACTTAAGAGCTGCTTCCAACGCCAGGACTTTGAGAAAGCCATGTTTTTTGCTGCAGACCTTGGACATTATGTGGCCGATGGCCACATGCCACTGCACATCACTCAGAATTACAACGGCCAGTCAACAGGTAATGATGGCATTCATTCGCGGTACGAATCCTCGATGGTAAATGCACATGTTAACGAGATCATTTATACCGGCGATTCAATTGCAGTAATTCCTGATGTTAACCAGTATATTTTTAACTATCTCTACACTAACTATACATATATCGACTCTGTTCTCCAGGCCGATAATTATGCTAAGACTTTTGGAGGTGAAAATTCGCCGGCCTACAAACAAGCCCTATGGGAAAAATCGAAGCTGTTTACGACCGGGTTGATGAAAAATGCTTCGCATGCCCTTACTGAATTGATTTTCACAGCCTGGGTGCACGCAGGAAGCCCTTCCCTTAACGCTTCATCAATAAATGAAACACCTGTTGTACCCAATGGTATACTGGAACAGTGTGTTCCTAATCCTTTTTCTACCTCCGTAACTATCAGGTATACACTGAATGAAAACTCAAAAGTGCTCCTTCAGGTAAGGAACACTGCCGGTTTCGTTGTTTCAACCCTTTTGGATGAGATGAATAACGCCGGAAAACATGTTACTGAATGGATCCCCCGGAACCTGCCTCACGGGGTTTACCTTATTGAACTTAAAACCGGTAAATCTTTGCAACTGATGAAGATTGTCTGCATGAATTAGCAGCAATTCAGTTCCTTCATTCATCAACAGAAAGTTATTCTATTTCGCATCCAGAATAAACGGTGTATTCCTTTTGCTGTCAAGGATAATCAGCTTGGCGTTGGGTGAAGTAGATATGGCTTTGATCATTTCATATTGCAGCTGCTTATCGCTTAGTCCTGTGCTGAGAATTTTCTGGTAGTCAGCAATCCCCTGGGCTTCAACCCTTTTGCGTTCAGCTTCCTGCCTTTCCTTCTGAAGCACAAATGTCATTTTCTGGGCATCCTGTTCGGCATTTATTTTTGATTCAATAGTCGTTTTCACCGAAGCAGGCAGAGTAATATTCCTAACCAGCAGTTGTTCAAGTACCAGTCCCCTGGATTTAAAGTCTTTTTCAATCGTTTTGAAAATCCGTGCCTGGAATTCGTCCCTTTTAGTGGAATACAAAGCCACAGCATCATAATACACTGCATTGTCCCTGATTTTAGTGCGGCAGATCGGCCTGACGATAGTATTCCGGTAATCGGTTCCTATTTCTTTCAGAATACGAGGAGCCTCGTTTGGCAAAACTTTGTAAAGTACAGTGAGATCAACAACAACCTCAAGCCCGTCAGCCGACAGTACCCGGATAGCGTCATCACCCGTTTTATCACCCTCATCATGAACCGCTGACATAGTATAGTTCTGAGTCCTCACATCAAAGGTGACTACCTCCACAAGTGGATTTATTACATTCAGTCCGCTTTCGAGGTATGAATTATTTACCTTCCCGAAAAGTTTTTGCACGCCTACCTGCCCGGGTTCAATCTGGACGACTGAAGTAAAGGCCAATCCAATAAGCAGGAGAACAATCCCAACAATCCGGATTACCCCGCTGTATGATCTGATGGGAGAATCATTTTTGGCTATGACAAATCCGGCAATAATCACGATGATACCAATTACAATCAGGAACATGGCTAATTAGGTTTTAAGGTTAGTTTTTCTTTAATAATCAGAAGTAAATATACTGTAAAGTACTGTCCGAAATTCCTGGTTTACTAATTGAGAAAAATAATTTTCAGCACCAAACTATTTGTCCAATTCATTCATACCAGAAAACCGGAAACAAGAAAACAATTATTTTGGCAATCAGAAAGCAGAAAGCTTAAGTTAAATCCAAAATTCAAAATTGCAAATCCAAAACCACTTATTCTGAAATCTCAATCCTGACCTTCTTCTTCTTTATTGTTTCATCACGCAGCAACCTGACAACTTCATTGATTCTATCCGACTTCACTGCTGCGAATGCCATGTAATCCAGTACAGTGATCAATCCAAGTTCATCCTTTTTCAATTGTCCTTTTTGAAGTAAAAGCCCGACTATATCTATTTTATTGATCTTGTCTTTCTTCCCGGCGCCTAAATACAAGGTTGTCCAGTTGGTTTTTTCAGGCAAAACAATTTTCTTGGGCAGTTCCTCAAATTCAGGCAGTTCATCCAGCCATGCCGGTATTTTTTCGTTTTCGGATAACACAAGGTAAGTGGTACCTTCGGCATGCATTCTTGCTGTACGCCCGTTCCGGTGAACAAAAGCATTTTCAGTAACAGGAAGCTGGTAATGAATGATAAATTCAATATCCGGGATATCGAGCCCTCGTGAAGCAAGATCCGTCGTTATGAGCAGGTGATGGCTGCCATTCCTGAATTTTATCAGTGCGCGCTCACGGTCCTCCTGGTCCATTCCACCATGAAAGACATCATTCGCCACTTCCTGTTCCCATAGAAGTTCACTCACCCGGTTCACAGCTTCCCGGTGATTGCAGAAAACAAGCGTTGAACGGTTCCCTATTTTACAAAGCAGGCGAAAAAGACTTTCAAACTTATCCGTTTTCTCTGATAACACCGCCTTTAATTTCAGGCCCTGCGGAACAATATCACCCAGGAAATTTAATTCTACCTGTTTCGAAATACCTGTAAAATCAGGAATTTCATCCATCCGGGTGGCAGAGGTAAGAATACGGGATTCAAGGTTATGCAGTTGGTTTATGATGTAAGACATCTCATCCTTAAAACCGAATTCGAGGCTCTTATCAAACTCGTCCAGTACCAGGGTTTTTATAGTTCCGGTATCAATCCTTCCCCGTTGGAGGTGATCGGCTATCCGCCCGGGTGTGCCAATAAGCAAAGCAGGGGGATCTTTGAGATTGTTTCGTTCCGTTTGAACGGGATGACCTCCATAGCAGCAATTCACTTTATTCCCGGTTCCCATGGACCTGAACACCTGTTCGATCTGCAGCGATAATTCCCTGGATGGGGCTAAAATAAGAGCCTGGATTCCGTGAATTCCATACTGGATATTTTCAAGGATAGGTAAAAGAAAACCAAGTGTCTTCCCCGAACCCGTTGGAGCCAGCAACACCACATCCTGCCTTGTTTCTGAAGCCTCCAGGGCTGACAATTGCATTGGATTCAATTTGGAGATCTTAAGATTATCCAAGGCTGATTTCAGGAGCGGGCTGATTTCTTTCATCCATCAAAGCTAATTGAAATCCTGAACATTTAATAATCCGGGAATCAATTAAGAGCTGTGTCCGGTTTCCTGGAATCCCGGATGCAGAGATCAGGTTCCTGCCGCGGTTTAAAATCCTGATGATATAAGCAGATGTTAAAGAAACTTTTTTGATAAATCTTCAAAACGGTTGTTTCCAGGCTTCATTTTATTAAAAACAATTGTGTAAGTTTGATATAGTGATCCATAAATTCCTGTTAGAAGCAAACACAATTAATATCATCGCTTTATGAACACAAAGCTACGAGGAATAAGCCTGGCTATATTATTTTTCATATCATTTCTTGTTTCCGGCAGCTATGTGCAGTGCCAGACGAATCCTCAGCCATTCAACCTGTCAACCGGGGCCTATGAGTTCAATGCCTGGGACTCAGCAAGTCCTGCTGGCACATACCCGGCTAATATGGCTTTTCATTTCGTTCCGTATAACCAGTCAGCGCCGTATTATGCCGATGGAACTTCTGACTACGATTGCGGTTATAATATGACCAAACGCCCCCGCATCAACGGTCTGCTGAGTCACGGAATAAGTCTTTTAACAACAAGTTCTTCACAATATAACGATTGTAACTCAGGTGCAGCCAGCAATCGGTTTATCGGAGCAGTTGTCCTTTCAATTAATGCCACCGAAAGGAGTACTATCAGGTTACGGTGGAAAAGTGAAACCGTTACTCCCGGCGATGGCAACGGTGACCCGCTCAATCCCAGGATTTGGAAACTTCGCCTTCAATACCGGGTAGATAGCAGCGGACTTTTTACTGATGTACCCGGTCCTGTTGAATTCACATCTTCAACTGCCTCTGGCGATTCCTTGCAACTGGGTCCGACAACGTTGCCTGATGAATGCAATAACAAGCAGATTCTACAACTCAGGTGGATTTATTTTGAATCCTCAGCGGGTGCTGGAGGTACCAGGCCCAAACTACGCCTTGACGATATAGAAGTCACCAGTGATCATTCAGTAGGAATAAGTGAACCCGTCGCAGGTTCTCATAAATTCTTTTCCATCTTTCCCAATCCTGCACATTCTCAATTTTCTCTCCTAACCCCGGCAACCAGCGAAGGCACAATCCAGGTTACCAATCAGGTAGGCAAACAGGTTATGGTGGGAACCTACAAACAGTCGACAAAAACCTTTGATTGCTCGGCTCTTCCTAAGGGTCTCTATTTCGTTACAATAACAGACAATCAAAACGGACTAGTTAAAACAATGAAGTTGATGATTCAATAAACCGGATTTCTGCAGATCACTGAACCTGAATCTAACTTTTATAAATACGAATATCTGAGTCATTGATCTTGTATTATGATGTCTGAATTATTTCCCTGGTTTATCGCAATAATCTTTGTTTGTATTTATGTATTTCTGTTCCGTAAAGGGTGGAAACTCGAAAAAGATAGGGAAATCGGAGGACTAAAGGCAGGAATAATGGCAGTAAGTTACAATCGCTGGTTTAATCCTCATCCATTCAGGTTTATTGAAGAATCACCCCTGATTGATTTCGGTGATGAATCGTTGTTGGAACATCATTCCAAAGAAGCGCAATTGCAAATTCTTGCTGACAGGTTAGACACCGGCCCAGCTGAATGTTTTGTTAACACAAATACGGTACGCATATATAATGATCTAATAACTAATATTTTACAGAATGTGACCTATAATAAATCAGAGGAAATCAATTTAAGTTTGATAATACATGCATTAGTAGAAATTGAGAACTCCCCGCAGTTCATACCTGATTACAGACAAGAAATCGGAATTGACATAGGTTTGCTTTTAACTGATTTAGAAATAGATAACAGTAAAGGTGTAATCACTAAGTGGATTTAAGTCACATATTAATAGCAGGAGGCTCTTTATTACAATAGTTTGTTATTAATTTTCAATATCTAAATTATCAGTAAGACATAAAATCAAGTCTTTGCTTCATAAAGTGTTGACATTTTGTTTTCTAAAATTTAGCGTCCTTGTGGTAAAAGAAAAGTTACCGGATTATTGTCACTCAAAACAATGGTTGATTGTTAATAACCTAACTTTATTTACCCACAGGCTAAATCTTATATCAGCCTTTCTTTTTTACTGATTGACTC
>JANXXZ010000031.1 GCA_025350385.1 Bacteroidales bacterium | reverse complement strand
TTTGCGAAAGGTGGATTAATTCCAGGTCAGTCTTTAGCCCGCAATTCCTGATATCACGGAATGTGCCGCGTTCAAGAAAGTAATAAAGTATTTTGTATAGAGTATCTAAGGAGCCTTCAAGACAGACATTTTTTGTTCTTTCAGAGAGGTTGTTGATGTTCTTCAACTCCTCTATGTGATAATTGATCAGGTTTGATAAAGGTGCCACGGCTATATGTATTAAGTTTGACGTTAAAGTACAAATTTAACGAATATTTTGCCGAATTCTACATTTAGTCACCTATATTTCAAAATTTATTTTCAGAAAGCTGTTTGCGGATTTCGTAACAGATGATTGCATTTGCTACTGATGCGTTGAGTGATTCGGCATGTGAAGTGCCGTCAGCCAGGTTGTGAAAGGGGGGAATAAACACCGGGTCGGTAATATGTCGAATGAGTGATTTCGAGATTCCCTTCGATTCATTTCCTATGATAAGAATTCCAGGTTTGGTAAACTTTTTTTCAGTTACTGACGGCCCTTCAAGCAAAGCTCCGAATACCGGAAAATCATGTGGGGCAGCTTTTATCAGGCCAACAAGCTCCATGTAGTGAACATGTATCCTTGCATACGATCCCATGGAGGATTGAATTACCTTGGGATTGAATGCGTCAACACAATCGGGCGAACAGACAACAAGTTTAATCCCGAACCAATCAGCGGTTCGCAGGATGGTGCCCATATTCCCCGGATCCCGGATTCCATCGAGGGCCAGTATCAGGTCATTGAAATAAGCCTTGTCCAACTCCCTTGAAACAGGAAGACCAGCAACCGCCAGCACCTTGTTTGGTGTAGCAAGATCACTTATCTTATGAAGTTCTTCTTCTGTTACAATTGATATATCTGCATTGCATCTTTGAAGAATTGAATAGTTTTCGCGCATCCAACCTTCTAGACAGTAAATAGCAGAAACCCTGAACCGACCTTTAAGCAGCTCAGCCACACTTTTTTCACCTTCGACAAGGAAAGCCTGGTGCTGCTGACGATACTTCTTGATTTTCAGCGAATTGATGAACTTAATGACGTTATGTGAGAGCATAAAAAAATCCCGATAAAAACCGGGATTTAAATTAGTCTTTTTTATGGTATAAACAATAACTATTCGGCAACAACTTCAAAACTGATGACAGCCTGAACCTCTTTATAAAGACGGATAGTTGCTTTGTAAGTGCCCAGTTCTTTGACCGATTCGCCGTTGAGGTGAATTTTCTTGCGATCGATTTCAACATGGAATTGTTCTTTAACAGCTTCGGCAATCTGGATAGCATTTACTGAACCGTAAATTTTACCAGTGTCGCCGGCTTTGGCGCCGATTTTCACGGTAATATTATCCAACGACTTCAGCAGCTTTTCAGCTTCAGTGCGTGTTTTAGCCTCTTTATGCACTTTCTGCCTGAGTGTTTCGGCATTCATTTTCTTGTTAGGCTCGGTAGCCAGCAAAGCAAATCCCTGGGGAATAAGGTAATTGCGGCCATAACCATTTTTAACGGTCACCGTATCATGGGCGTCGCCCAGGTTGTTCACATCTTTCTTGAGTATGATCTCCATATCTTCCTCCCTATTTTAATAAGTCAGCAACGTAGGGTAATAAAGCCAGGTGGCGGGCACGTTTGATAGCCTGGGCTACCTTGCGCTGGTACTTTGTACTGGTACCGGTGATTCGGCGTGGTAGGATTTTACCCTGCTCGTTGATAAATTTGAGCAGGAAATCGGGGTCCTTATAATCGATGTATTTAATACCGCTTTTTTTGAACCTGCAGTATTTTTTCTTCTTGACATCAACCGTGATGGGAGTCAAATATTTTATTTCTGAATTTCCTTGTGTGGCCATCTGATAATGATTTAAAGGGTTTTGAATTAGGCTTCTGCTTTAGCTTCAGCGATGGCGGCTTTGTTGGCGCGTCTTTTTTCGCTATAAGCAACTGCGTGCTTATCGAGCACAAAGGTCAGGAACCTTAATATGCGTTCATCCCGTTTAAAGGCAATTTCGAGATCGGCAATTAACGTTCCTTCAGCCTTGAAAGCAAGCATGCAATAAAAGCCTGTTGTTTTCTTCTGAATCGGGTACGCCAATTTGCGGAGGCCCCAGTTGTCCTCGAATAGGATTTCAGCCCCTTTATCCAAAAGGAACTTGTGAAACTTGCTTACCGTTTCCTTCATCTGTTCATCAGATAAAACGGGAGTCATAATGAAAACGGCTTCGTACTGTCTAATCATTTGTTCTGCTTTGATTTAATTAAACATGTTGATCCGCCATCAGGCGGTTAAAAATGGAGTGCAAAGTTAGTATTTCTTTCGGATCTACCAACATTATTGCAAGAATTCCTTTAAAGTTCCTGAAATCAAAGCTGTTTGTTTTCCAGCAAGGTTTTGCAAATGAATATGGCTGCCCTTCCGTTACCAAACACAGGGGGAAAACTCAGTGCTGTCTTCGTGAGATGAGAGTATGCGTCATAAATCCGCTGCTCGCTGGCATCAGCAATAACACCAGCTCCGTTTTCAACTATCTCAACCCATTCGGTTTCCGGGCGGGCAATGATCAACGGTTTATGAAAGAAATAGGCTTCTTTCTGAACCCCGCCCGAATCACTTAGAATTAGAGTACTGTGCTTCTCCAGGAGTATCATTTCGATATAGGAAACCGGAGGAATAATCCTGACAAGTTTGCTGTTTGTAATTGCAGTATAAACTGCAGGTGCCAGTTTATCCTTCAACAGTTTTGATGTCCGCGGATGCAGCGGAATTACAACCTGTTGCCCATGCTCATTGGCAATCTTGAGCATAGCGCTGAATATGGCGGTGAGGCGTTCCTGGATATCCGTATTGTTATCACGGTGAATGGTACAGAGGATAAAATTATTGGGGTTCAGATCAAGTTTCTGAATAATATCCGAACGTTGCTCAGCAAGGTTGCCGAAATGAACCAGGTTGTCAAACATGATATCACCGCTGTGAAAAATTCCCGGGTTATCAATGGTAAAAGGCGCTTTCGCATTTAGTCTGAAACCTTCCTTTTCGAGGTTCCTGATCCCTGCTTTTGTCGGGACAAAGAGCAGGGTGGAGGAATGATCGCACATTATGCGGTTGATTTCTTCGGGCATGCTTTTGTTATACGAACGTAAACCTGCTTCAATATGTACGATCGGGATGTGCATTTTTGCACCGGCCAAAGCCCCGGCGAGGGTACTGTTGGTGTCGCCGAATACAACCAGGAAATCGGGCATCACCTTTAACAGAACTTCCTCAATCCCTTTAAGCATCTGGGCTGTTTGTTTCCCATGACTGGCAGAGCCAATGTTGAGATTGATGTCAGGTGCGGGAATCTCCAGTTCATCGAAAAACACTTGCGACATATTTGCATCGTAATGCTGCCCGGTATGAACAATGGTTTCCTGAATCTGACCCTGATAATTTGTCCTGATTGCCCGGCTTAATGCTGCGGCTTTGATGATCTGTGGCCTGGCACCGACAATGGTTACTATTTTCATTTATTTCAATTTCATGATTGGGTTTATATTGTGGATGCACAATGCATTGTGGATGAGCGATGCATCGCGCATCTACAATTTGCCTTCGTCGGCAAAACTGTAATATTTTTCGTCTCCGACGATAATATGGTCAAGGATAGGTAATTCGAGAAGGCTGCCTGCATCTTTCATTTTCCGGGTTAGGGCAATATCCGCTTCGCTGGGATGAACCTGACCCGAAGGATGATTATGCCCAAGGATAATGGACGAAGCACTGAATTCAAGTGCTATTTTAAAAACTTTTTTAGGATCGACAACTGTGCCTGATATTCCTCCATCGCTTATCGAAACGGAACGGATTACCCTGTTAGCCCGGTTCAGCAATATTACAGCAAATTGCTCGTAATTGCAATCAGCCAGTTGTTCCTGGAATATTTCGAAGGCATGGTCACTTTTAGTAATCTGAGTTTTATCAAGAATCTCGGCTCTCCGTCTTCGTTTCCCCAGCTCAAGCGCTGCAACAATACTGACAGCTTTTGCTTCACCGATTCCCTTGAATTTTTTCATATCGTAAACACTCATTTTGGAGAGTTCAATAAGGTTATCCTGAGCCTGATGTAAAATCCGTTGGGAAAGTTCCACGGCTGATTCTTCGGTATTCCCTGAACCGATGAGGATGGCGATTAATTCGGAATCACTGAGGGCTGTTGTTCCTTTGAGTAAAAGCTTTTCACGGGGGCGGTCATCTTCGGCCCAGCTTTTTATGGAGGATTTTCCGATTTCAGTCATTTTATAGATGATTTAAAAAGGAAATATAATAATGACTGCAAGTTACTAAAAATAGTGTCGGATCAGGACTTCCGGGTACCGGTTTGCTCAAATAAAAAAAGCCCCTGTTGCGCAGGGGCTTCCTTATGCAGGAATAATTGATTTATAAAGCGTTCACTTTTCGGGTAAGCTTCGATTTCAGATTGGCTGCCTTATTCTTATGAATAATGGATTTTTTAGCCAATTTGTCAATGAGCGACACGATAGAAGGAAGCTTTTCAGAGGCTACACTTTTATCAGAAAGTTCACGGAATTGTTTCACTGCATTACGCATGGTTCTAGCATAGTAACGGTTATGCAGTCTTTTTTTTTCGTTGGTTCTGATTCTCTTGAGGGATGACTTGTGATTTGCCATTGTTTTAGCTTATAACATTGTGTTTGTAGCCGGTAGGGGAATCGAACCCCTATTACCAGGATGAAAACCTGGCGTCCTAACCGTTAGACGAACCGGCCGTCTAATTTTTTAAGGCTGCAAAGGTAAAACTAATTTTCTATTCGGCAAGCACGACATTCAAAATCCAATAATTATTTTTATTAGCGATATTAAGTCTTTGAAAATGAGTTATTTATTGTGTTTTTTGTTTTGAATGGTAACAGAATACGGTTTAAATTAACGGATAATTTCTGCAGGATTTATGGGTAAACTATCAAAGGGATCAAGCATCGCATTAATGAGCCTTGCCTCAGCAAACTTATCCAGGTCAGCAGGCAGGATATTAACTGGTTTAATAAATCCATTTTCCAATAATTTCGCTCGTTTTGTGCCTGCCAGTATTGGAACAGCCGGAGTGTACCAACTGGACCCATCGCTGAAAATGATATTTGAGAAACTGGTATCGGTAATCAAACCGTTTTTTACAATCAGAATTTCGTCCGTTCCGGTTCCAGATTTCAGATTTTCAAGCCGGGTCCGGTCTAAAAATTTGTGTGGGTATTCAATGGAGTCATCATATACCAGTTTCAGACTTCGGACAGGATGCAGAGAATAGGATTCATAAGCTACTGACAAAATCTCGTAAGCCCAGATAATCCGGCATTTCACAATCCCTGTCAGTTCTTTGGGACAACAAATAACAGTTGCAAGACTTGGTGAAAGATCCTGCCTAAAAAGTTCAAGAGAGGACCGTTGAACCCTTCTTTGGTGGTACAGAAGATTCTCAGCCTGTCCATCGGTTATTCTTATGGTTTCAAGTAATCGGCACATACACCTTGTCAATCATTTCCTGGTATTCCTGTTCCGGTTTGCTGAAAGAAGTAATACCGCCCCCGCTTTTGAAAACCAAACCGGCAGCAGTTGATTCAATAAAGCGTATCATTACGGCACTGTCGAGATTCAACCCGTCGAACATCCCAAAAATCCCCGTATAAAATCCACGGTCATATGCTTCAACATCCCTGATTATTTGAACTGTTTTTTCCTTTGGCGCCCCGGTTATGGAACCGGCCGGGAGCAAGCTAAAAATGATATCCCCGATCTGTCCGAGATAATCCTTAGGTAGTTTGCCTGCAATTTCAGAACTTACCTGTAAAAGTGAGCCAAAATTAGTGCTAACTTGTTCAACATATCTGAATCGCTTCACTTTCACTTGTTTCGCGACCCTGTTCAGGTCGTTTCGGATCAGATCAACGATGGTATAATGTTCGGCGAGTTCCTTCGGATCCGAAAGCAGAACTTTCGAGGCATCAGGAATGGATGCATCAATTGTGCCTTTCATCGGAAAAGATGAAATAACCCCGTTGTTAATATTAACAAAGGTTTCAGGTGAAAAAACGACAAATTCATCCCTTAACCACAATTTATATTTTGCATCTGACCTGTAAAAAATCTCGTGGAGCGTAAGATCGGTTTGAATACCGGTAGGGCAGGTAAGGTTCAACAGGTAAGTATTTCCGTAAGAAATTTCCTGCATGACCTTGTCAAATCTCTGTCTGTAAATTTCATACGGGATGGGTTGTTTCCCGAAATAAAATTTCTTTTTTATTTCCCGGTCACAGCTTGCATTCTGAAGCCCATTTATATCAAACTGTATTTTTTCAGGATCAGCTTCATCAACTGGACAAATAATTGCCTGATCCATTCCAAAATTAATAATGAAAATAAATGGCTTCTTTTCAAAACCCAGCGTATTCATTAACCGGATGGCTGTATTTTTGTCTGCAATTGGATGCCTATTCATCCCGCAAACTTACTGTTTTCTGCTATGCGCCCCCGGGTTTTACTCATCAACAATCATGACTCATTTACATGGAATCTCGCTCAACTGCTGGATGAATCAGGATTGTGTGATTTTACAGTCCGGTTTATTGATGAAATTTCACTGGAATCAATAGAACTGTTTGATAAACTCATCATTTCGCCGGGACCAGGAATTCCTTCGGAAATCCCGTTGATAAAAGAGATCATTTCTATTTATGCCGGTAAAAAAAGCATTCTGGGCATTTGCCTTGGTCACCAGGCAATTGTGGAAGCCAAGGGTGGCAGGTTGCTGAACCTTGCCCAGGTAGTGCATGGCATCAGGCTGAATATAACCGTTACTGATCCCTCCGAGGGATTGTTTAATGGTTTACCAGGGAAATTTGATGTTGGATTATACCATTCGTGGGCTGCTGATGCCGAAAATTTACCTTCATGCCTCAGGATCACAGCAATCAGCCCTGCCGGAGTTGTGATGGCAGTTTCACATGATACTTATGACCTGAAAGGGCTTCAGTTTCATCCTGAATCGTATATGACTGAATTCGGCCATTGTATAATTGATAACTGGCTTTCAACTTAGCCTTGATTTTGGCTATCGAGAATCCTGCGGGTGGCCTTCAATACTTCTTCTGTTTCGACCAGATTCATGCAATTAAAATGCTTTCTTGGGCAGTAGTTCAGCCCTTTCGTGGTGCAAGGCCGGCAGGGCACATTTTTCTCGATCACAGCGCTGTTTAACGGGATAGGAAAAAAGCCCAGCTCCTTGGTAGTCGGGCCAAAGATCGCAAGCACCGGTTTTTTTTGCGATTGGGTCAGGTGCATCATCCCGCTGTCATTGGTGATAACTACAGCGGCCTGGCTTAGTAAAGCT
>JANXXZ010000029.1 GCA_025350385.1 Bacteroidales bacterium | reverse complement strand
CCTGACATCACCGCAGCGGAGATCTTATCGTTCGACGACTCGGTAAATTCTAACGGTTATGCCGGCGAGCCTAACGAGGAAGTATGGCTAGGTAATTATTTTCCTTTCGAGGATAAGTCAACTGTTACCAGTTTCGATATTTATTGGGCCGGGTATGGAGTAAATACACCACAAACAATGCGACTTGATATATTCGACGAACAGGCCAACCTACTGGCCAGCAGCAGCGAATTCACATCAGGTATTGATAAATGGATCAATGTGGATGTTCCCAATCTTACCCTTCAGGGAAATTATTATGTGATGATTCACTGGAGCGGCACCTTCGCGCAGTCTACTTACCTGGGGTTTGATACTGCCTCAGCTACAACCCCTAATTTTGCTTATTACCTGTACCCTGGTGGAATGCCACAGCCTTTGTCGGGTTTAACCGGTGAGTTTGGAACATTCCTTATCCATGCAAATGCCATGGTTGGCGCCAAAAAATCGACGTTGGCTCCGGGTTCAGTCACTGCTGTTAGCGGGTTCAATGTTTACAGGGGACTATTATCTGATATTAACAATGCTGCAAACTGGCCTAAAATCAATGCAAACAGCAGCCTGTCAACAGGATATGAAGACCTTACCTGGCCACCTGATGTTGACGGCTACTATGTGTATGCCATTGAAGCCTTATATAACCAGGGCGAATCGGAATTAGCCTTTTCGAATGTGCTTTTGAGTTTATACTCCGGGGTTGAACAACTTACAAAACCTCAATATTCAGTTTACCCTAACCCGGCGTCTGAATATCTTAACCTCCTGAACTGTAAGGACACAAAAGTGACTTTGTTCAGCATGGATGGCAAATTGATTTTGAATACCGAAATCCACGACAATAATTACAGGCTGAATGTGGCCGGTATTTCCAAAGGCGTTTATTCGCTGCTTATCCTGGGGAAATCTGACCTCTTACAACTTAAAATTGTAATTAATTAGATTTGACATAAAGTTAAATCTTCATTAGTCAATTAGCAGAACTTAGCTGTGCCGGTTTTTAACGTTTTTACCTTATCCCATCAAAGGTAAACGTTGAAAACCGGCACTTTTAAGGTTTCCGGGTAATTCCTTCTCATTATATTAATTTCACTCATTATCCTGGGGAAATTTATTGCCTTTTTCTCTCTACGTGTAAAACATTGCTTTTTTGCGGTTAAAATAATTATTCAATATTGAGTGAAAACCTTAATTTTGACTAACAGAACTTCCAATACTTGGCTATGAGCAAAAACTACGACAAAACGAAAAAGAAACCGGCAAAAGCGCCCCTTCAATCAAAAAAAACAGTAATACCAGTTAAAAAAAGTAGCTTTTACTGGATGCCGGCAATATGTGTTATCCTGGCATTTATAATTTATACCCCTGTTTTCAAGGCAGGTTTCGTCAATTGGGACGATGACGATTATGTGGTGAAGAATTACTCCATTACCAGCCTTGGTAACTTTAAGGAAATAGTGTCACAGCCAGTGCAGGGGAATTACCATCCTCTCACCATGCTAACGCTTGCTGCCAATTATGCGATTACTGGGAAAAATGCAGGTTCCTACCACATCGTGAACCTGCTGATCCATTTGCTGAATATTTTACTGGTTTTCTTTTTTGTGAAAAGACTTACCGGAAACAAGCCCTGGCTTGCATTCATTGTAGCTTTGCTGTTTGCGGTCCATCCGCTGCATGTTGAATCGGTCGGCTGGGTTTCGGAACGGAAAGATGTATTGTTCTCTTTTTTCTTCCTGGCTGGCTTACTTCAATACCTGAAATTCCTGGAAACAAACAGGATTTCAAAATACCTCTTTGTGTTCGGGCTGTTTATTCTGTCGCTACTTTCAAAACCAACTGCCATTATTTTCCCGATAGTACTGTTGGCCATTGATTATTACAAAGGACGGTTGAATATCTCCAGAACCTATTATGAAAAGATCCCGTTCGTACTGCTTTCGCTGGTACTTGCTCTTATGACCATCCATGCCCAGAAACTGCAGGGGGCAGTAGGAGGAGCTGACCTGTTCCCGGTGCATTTCCGCTTTTTCTTCGGTTTTTACGGTATCATGATGTACGCGGCTAAAGCCATCTGGCCCTTCAGCCTCTGCACTTTTTACCCCTTCCCGGCTGTAAACAACGCATTACCAGTTGCCTATTTTTTTTCGTTGTTGTTTGGCTTTGCTCTTTTTGCCGCGTTTATTTTTACCTACCGGAAATACAAGCTCATAGCCTTTGGTATCCTGTTTTACCTGGTGAACCTCTTGCTGGTACTGCAGTTTATGCCGGTAGGCAGCGCAGTAATCGCTGACCGTTATGCCTACCTGCCTTTGATCGGGGTTTTCCTGGTGCCAGGCTACTTTTTTCAGCAATATATTGATGCACAGAAAGGCAAGTTACCGGTGGCGGGTATGGCTATCCTGGTTGTTACTTCGGTTATCCTTTCTGCGCTGACTTTCAAACAGTCAGCAACCTGGAAGGATAGCGCTTCCCTCTGGGATAATGCGATCAGGGTTTCTCCCAGCAGCAGGGCATATAGTAACCGCGGACTCATTTACAAACGCGAAAACAATTACGATAAAGCCCTTGAGATGTATAATAACGCAATTAAACTAAACAAGATTGAGAAAGAGGCTTTGATCAACCGCGGGAACATTTATTTCAACCGGAAGCAGTTTGAGCTGGCAATTACCGACTATAATATGGTCATTTCCCTTGACAGTGTAAACCAGAAAGCCATTGAAAACCGGGGTTCGGCTTACGGTGCACTGGGCAAGTATGAACGTGCAATTTCGGATTTGAATAAGGCTATTCAATTGAACCCCAAAACGGAAAACGGGTATGCCAACCGTGCTGTCCTGTTCCAGACCATTAACCGCCATCCGGAAGCCATCGCCGATTTTTACAGGCATATGGAAGTGAATCATCAACAGTCGGCTGATATTTTAAATTCCATAGCCATTTCTTATCTGAGACAAAAGGATTTTAAAAATGCATTGAAAGTGCTTACGCAGACCATTGATCTGGATCCTCAGGGGATTTATTACCGCAACCGGGCGCTGGTTTACGGTGAACTGGGGCGCAGAGCCGAAGCAAAAGCGGATGCGCTTAAAGCGCAATCATTGGGAACCATCATTGATCCGAAATTTCTGAATTCGCTCGGGAAATAACTATCGGTGTGATCATGCAGTATCTTGATTTATATATCTGTCAACAACATCCTGGTTTTAACCTTGTACAGGAATGATGCGAGTTAATAGCATTTGCATATAATCATGCACCGGCTTATCGCATTGCATTTCAGCAACTTCAGTAACGATCCGCAGAAGATAGCCATAAAAGTTGTACCTTTGCGGGCTCAAAATCGGGCAACCCGCTATTCATCCTACCATCCATAATCCTTTAGAGAACCAATCCCATGGCTAATATCCTGGCAATCGTCGGCAGACCAAACGTAGGCAAGAGTACCCTTTTTAACCGCCTCACCGGCTCACTCGATGCCATTGTGGATCCTACCAGCGGCGTAACCCGAGACCGGCATTATGGCCATAGCGATTGGAACGGCATTGAGTTCTCGGTTATCGACACAGGGGGTGTTATGATTGGCAGCGACGATGTTTTTGAAGTTGCCATTCATAAACAGGTTGAACTGGCCATTGAAGAAAGTGATGTCCTGCTGTTTATGGTCGACGGCCGCGAAGGACTTACTCCCTTGGATGAAGATGTAGCCGGACTGATCCGCAGGTCGGGCAAGAAAGCATTCCTGGCGGTAAACAAGGTGGATACTCCCAATATGGAGCCTATCATTGCTGAATTTTACAGCCTGGGTTTTGAGCACACTTTCCCGCTTTCCTCATCCAATGGCAGCGGCACCGGCGATCTGCTCGACGAAATTGTTAAGAATTTTAATGTCCTTCCCGAAGATCTTGAAACTGATTTACCTCGCTTTACCGTAGTGGGCCGTCCAAACGTGGGGAAATCCTCCTTCATCAACGCTTTGCTGGGAAGCGAACGGAATATTGTAACTCCTGTTGCAGGAACAACCCGCGATTCGATTTTTACGCGCTACAATTCCTACGGGTTTGATTTCCTGCTGGTGGATACCGCCGGGCTCAGGAAGAAAACCAAAGTTACCGAAAACCTTGAATTCTATTCGGTGATGCGTTCAGTCAGGGCGATTGAAAGCAGTGATGTCTGTTTCCTCGTGATTGATGCTACCCTCGGTTTTGAAAGCCAGGATCAGAATATTTTCAACCTGATGCAGAAGAATCATAAAGGCATCGTGATCCTGGTGAATAAATGGGACCTGGTTGAACGCGAAACCAATACGGCCCGCGATTACGAAGAAAAAATCAGGCAGAATATAGCACCGTTTACGGATGTTCCCATCATATTTACCTCTGTAATTACGAAACAACGGATTCATAAGGCGCTGGAGATAGCTACAGAAGTGTTTGAAAACCGAAAACGCCATATTGCCACGCATAAACTGAACGAGGCCCTGCTTCCCATTTTTACGAATATGCCGCCGCCTATGTCAAAAGGTAAGTCGGTAAAAGTGAAATATGTAACCCAGCTCAAGATGTCGTACCCGAGTTTCGTTATTTTCTGCAACCTGCCGCAATATGTGAAAGAACCTTACATGCGTTTTGTTGAAAACCGGATCCGGAAAATGTACAATTTTACCGGGGTTCCCATGGAAATTTACTTCCGTAAGAAATAACGTTCGTTTTTCCATTAATACCAGCATCTCTCCAAATGGAAAACGAAACCCTCCGCATCGACAAATGGCTATGGGAAGTGCGTCTATTCAAAACACGTTCCCAGGCAACAGACGCATGTAAAGCCGGGAAAATAAAAATTGACGGTGTCAATGTGAAGCCGGCCAAGGATCTGAAAATCGGCGATGTTATTTCGGTTAGCCTGAATCCACTCTTCAAAATAGTTAAAGTAAAGCAGTTCCCCAGGAGCCGTCTCGGCGCCAAGCTCATTCCCGATTATATGGAGGATCTTACTCCCCAGGCCGAATACGACCGGGTGAAAATTATAGAAAGCACCCATGCCGAATACCGTGACCGCTGCGCCGGCCGCCCGACCAAGAAAAGCCGGCGGTTGATCGAAAAGTTGAAACATGATAAGGAAGCCTGGTAGGGGACTGGTGATCAGTTATTAGTTATCAATTATTGGTTTGTATCAGGAAATGAATGAATAACACTAAACAAAAAATGATTAATGCTTAAGTACTCATGGCTCGGGTTCCTTTTTCATTTTGTGTTAAATGTTATATGTTAATCATTATCAGGACCAATAAGTATTAACATCATTCACTAAATAATAAGGCACTAACTGTCAGATTCTTAGGAAGCATCTTTTGTATTTCAAAATTGATTCCGTAATAATTCCTCAATAAAAAATACCATAAAGAATGCCCCACTCAAAAAGAGCAGAGCATTTTAAAATATAGAATTAACTTCCTCTTACAGACAATTATTCTAAACTAAGACTAGAAAGCCAAATGCTAAAATTGAATATT
>JANXXZ010000025.1 GCA_025350385.1 Bacteroidales bacterium | reverse complement strand
CCGGTTCCATAATACATATCTTCACCTTCCGTAAACATCCCGACATAGCTGCCATCATTGAACTGGACAATATTTGTCGAGTACCCTGAAGTGGAAATGAGAATTTTCCTGCTCCATTCCACATTGCCACAGGCATTGAATTTTACATATAGAGGATATTTTATACTATCGAAGAGATAAGATTCACCTGCTGCGACAAAGCCTCCGTCGAGCGTTGGCCAAACGTTTGAAAAGCTTGTAAGGCAGGATGTTTCACCGACAAATCTTTGCCACAGGATATTGCCATTTATATCCGTTTTGGCGACAAATCCGTAATTCAGGTTGTACAAGGCCGGTGAATAACCCGATACAATGAATCCACCATCGTAATGTTCGTGAAAGTTATTGAAACCCGAATTTGAAATTGCTACTTACTTAACCTGGGCATTAACTGAAACCGAAAGGAAAGAAAGACACAGCAGCGAAATTAAACAGGAGAAAGTTTTCATAGAAAATGAATTAAAAATTAGCAGATACATAGAATAATCAAATATATGAAAAATAAAACCCCGCAACATTCAGTTGCAGGGTTTTATTATTAGGATATCAGTAACTTTTATCTCAGGAACTCCTTCACAATATGTTCTTCCTTGATCCCTTCGGCTTCGGCTTTGTAATTCCGGACGATGCGGTGGCGGAGGATGGCAGTTGAAACTGCCTGGACATCTTCAATATCCGGTGAATATTTACCATTCACTGCAGCATGGCATTTAGCGCCCAGTATAAGGTACTGCGATGCACGCGGACCTGCACCCCAGGTGAGGTAGTCATTTGCCCACGGATGGGCGGCAGCGGTACCCGGACGGGTGCGTGAAGCCAGCTTTACTGCGTACTGATACACATTGTCAGCAACAGGGATACGGCGGATCAAATCCTGGAAGAAAATGATCTCATCTTTCTGGATGATGACCTTCAGGTCGGCAACGTAGTTGGCCGTGGTAGTCTTTACTACCCTGATTTCCTCGTCGAATGAAGGATAATCGAGCCAAATATTGAACATAAACCGGTCGAGCTGGGCTTCGGGCAGGGGATAAGTGCCTTCCTGCTCAATCGGGTTCTGGGTGGCAAGTACAAAAAACGGCTCATCGAGCTTATGACTTTCACCGGCTACGGTCACCGCTTTCTCCTGCATGGCTTCCAACAGAGCCGACTGCGTTTTGGGCGGGGTACGGTTTATTTCATCGGCAAGGATAATGTTGGCGAATACAGGGCCCCTGATGAATTTAAAATGACGGTTTTCATCCAGGATCTCTGTACCAACAATATCGCTTGGCATGAGGTCGGGTGTAAACTGTATGCGGCTGTATGAAAGTCCGAGTACCTTGCTGATCGTGTTCACCATCAGGGTTTTGGCCAGGCCGGGAACGCCGACCAGCAATCCGTGTCCTTTGCTGAAAATGGCAATGAGTACACTTTTTACTACTTCGTCCTGCCCGACAATCACCTTGCCGATTTCAGCACGCAGTTCGTTATACTTTACTACGAAGGCATCAAGCGCTTCGGTATCTGATTTATATGGCGTCATCTAGGGTTATTAGCTAATAGTTATTTGTTATTGGTATAAGGGTAAAAGGGTTGAAAGGTTAAGCGTTTATTTTGTGCGGTTATAATTCAAAGAAACAGCGATGACCTGGAGTATTTATTCATTCAAGTGGATAAAGCACTATTTAAAAAATCCGCAATCCGACATCCGACATCCCTGTCTGACTACGTAGATTCTCCCCAAATTTAGAGATTACCGTCATGCAGGCAGGCGAGATCCGACATCCGAAATTACTTCAGGTTCCAGTTATATTTCATTTCGCAGTTTTTGAACCGGTCGTTGATACGGATATAGGCTGTTTTCGATTTTTCGGCGACCCATTTAACCAGGGCAGCATTTTTCTTTTTATTCAGTGCCCATTCCTGTATTTTATTGTAATCATCCTTCAGGTTGGCACGGTGAGGATCGGTGCGTACTTTAAGGTAAAGTAGTCGGTATGCCTGGGTCATATCCTCGGTATTATAGGGAACAGCATTTGAGATTTTGCCCACAGTCAGTTTATCGATGGTGAAAAATACTTTGGGATCGAGTTCATCGGCCGGCCAACGGGTATTGCCGCTACTTGAGTTCTGGAGCAACCCACCGTTTATTTTCCCCGGATCGTCGCTGTAGAGAAGAACCGCCTTTTCGAATTTCAAAGAGTCATTCTTGATCATATCAGCGATGCTGTCCAGTTTCGATTTTGCTGCAGCCAGGTCCAAAGGTGATACTTTCGGGACGATAAGAATATGCCTCACGCTCACGTATTCACCTTTTCGTTCAATGAGTTGTATGATATGGTAACCGGCTTTGGTTTTAATGATTTCGGAGAGATCGCCTTTTTTCTTAAGAGTAAAAGCTGCAGCTTCAAATTCCGGGTACATGGTTCCGCGGGCGAACAAGGGGAGTTCCCCGCCTTTGGAGGCTGAGCCCGGATCTTCGGAATAAAGTATGGCCAAGGTGGAGAATTTCTCACCTTTAAGAACCCTGTCGCGGAGGGTAGTAATTTTTTCGCGGGCCGCAGTAAGTTCTTCGGGGCTTATCGCCGGTTGTTTCACTATCTGCCCGATTTCATATTCCATGGGAATCATTGGAATGCTATCGGGAGGCAGTTGGTTAAAAAATGCCTTAATTTCAGAAGGTGTTACTTTAATATTTTCGGTTATTTTCCCCTGTTGCTGGCCAGCAAGCATTTCCTGACGCAACGGTTCGCGCAGTTCGGCCTTGAATTCAACCAGCGATTTGTCGTAAAACTGTTCCAGTTTCTCCTGCGAACCAAATTGATCAATGTAATACCGCAGGCGGCGGTCAAGTTCAGAGTTTACCTGATCGTCACCTACTACCAGGCTGTCAATTTCGGACTGGTAAAGGAGTAATTTCTGGAAAACCTGGTCTTCAAAAATGCGGCAGCGCATAATGACCGGGTCACCGGTCACTCCCTGGCTGCGGGCTTGCTGGTACTGGGTTTCCACATCTGACCAGAGAACCGGGTGCCCTCCTAC
>JANXXZ010000023.1 GCA_025350385.1 Bacteroidales bacterium | reverse complement strand
TCTTATACCTGATGCAGAAGAACTTTCAGTAAAACGTCTGGCTGCCCGTGAAAAACTGCTCTCAGTCACTCAGGCAGTTACGGGCCAGACCATGCCTTCGGATACGCTGTTCTTGGTTAACAGTGGCCGTTATGAATTCCGCAACAAAGGAATTGATTTGTTTATTGATGCTCTCGCCGAATTAAATGCTGACGAACGCCTCACATACCCGGTAGTGGCATTTATTACAATACCAGCCAACCATTCAGGCCCGGTTAGCGGCGTTCTGGAGCGACTTCAAAAACCAAAAGACGATACCCCGTTGACAGGCCGTTATCTTACCCACGGACTTTTTGAATCCGATTACGATCCTATCCTCAGGCACCTGAAAGAGAAAAACCTGCTGAACGACCCTGGTGATAAGGTCAAAGTAATCTTCATACCCTGTTACCTCAATGGGAACGATGGCGTAATTAACTTAACATATTACGATCTGCTACCAGGTTTCGATTTATCCGTATTCCCTTCCTATTATGAACCATGGGGCTATACGCCCCTCGAAAGCCTTGCATTTGGCGTTCCAACACTTACTACTACGCTTGCTGGGTTTGGATTGTGGGTGAGTGCCAATTCCAAAGCCGATGGTATTACAGTAATTGACAGGAATGATGAAAACCAGGAATATGTGGTTGACCAAATCGCCCTGGCTATTCTTAAGTCCGAAAAAATGTCGGAGAGCCGACGGGATGATCTTGCTGTAAGATCGATTGCCATTGCCCGTTCAGCCCTCTGGGCCAACCTGCTGATCTATTATTACAGGTCATATAGTATTGCGCTGACGAAGGTTCAGTCACGGTTCGAATTATTTCGCGACAAGCGCCAGGTTGAAACAGTAATGAGTGTAAACGGGAAGAAACCTTCGCGTCCTGAATGGAAGAAAGTTCTTATCAGGCATTCCTATCCAGAGGCGTTGAAGGGCCTTGTGAAACTTTCACGCAACCTCTGGTGGAGTTGGAACTCGGATGCCAAAGAACTTTTCAGGATGATAGATCCGAAATACTGGGATGAATCGGATCAAAATCCAATTGTACTTCTTGAATCACTGACATTTCAGCAATTGCAACTGCTCCAGAAGGACAGCATGTTCATGACGAACCTCAACTTGATATATGACCGTTTCCAGGAGTACCTTGCCGAATCCATCAATAAACCAAAACCGAGGATTGCTTATTTTAGTATGGAATTTGGTTTGCATGATACCTTACAGATTTATTCCGGAGGACTAGGTGTTCTGGCAGGCGATTACCTTAAGCAGGCATCCGATTCCAATGTTGATATGGTAGGAGTAGGGCTTCTCTATCGCTATGGTTATTTCAAACAAGGTCTATCCCCGTTCGGTGAACAAATACCTCAATATTTCCCTCAACGATTCAATAACCTGCCGATAAAGCCTGTTCGGAATAGCGAGGATGAATGGCTGAAAGTGAGCATTGCGTTACCAGGCAGGAATTTATATGCAAAAGTCTGGTGTGTTGATGTCGGCCGTGTTCCGCTATACCTTCTTGACGCTGATATTGAAGAAAACCGCGAAGCAGATCGTTTTATCACTCACCAACTTTATGGAGGAGATCTTGATAACCGCTTCAAGCAGGAATTACTGCTTGGCGTTGGTGGTATCCGGATGCTGAATGCCATCGGTGTACAACCCGATGTGTATCACTGTAATGAAGGTCATGCCGCATTTATAGGCATTGAACGGTTGCGTGAGTTTGTTCATGAAAAACAATTTTCATTCGGACAGGCAACCGAAATAGTCCGGGCTTCTACACTGTTTACCACTCATACACCTGTTCCCGCCGGTCACGATGCATTCCCTGAGGATATGTTACGTACCTATATTCCCCATTACGCCGTTAGGCTGAATATCTCCTGGAATACTTTTATGAACCTTGGCCGGTACACAGAGAATAAAACAGACGAGAAATTTTCGATGAGTGTCCTTGCCACCCGGCTTTCACAGGAAGTCAATGGTGTGAGTCGTATTCATGGCCGTGTTACCCGCGAGATGTTCTGCAATTTGTACCAGGGTTTTTATGAAAAGGAAATTCATATCGGATACGTTACCAATGGTGTCCATTATCCGACATGGACATCTCCTAAATGGAGAAAACTCTATGAAAGCCAGTTTGGAATTAAATTTCAGGACGACCAGTCGAACCCTGTTCATTGGGAAAAGATTCACCAGGTACCTGATGAAATTGTATGGCAGATCAGGCAGGAATTACGTGCTGATCTGATCAGTTTTATCAGAAAGCGCCTGCTCGATTCGATGGGTGGCAGGCAAGAGAACCCTAAAAACATCATCCAGACAGTTGATATGCTGGATGAAAATGCACTTACTATTGGTTTTGCCCGACGTTTTGCGACCTATAAACGGGCTCACCTGCTTTTCTCAAATCTTGATCGCCTGGCTGAAATACTGAATAAGCCAGGGCAACCGGTGCAACTGGTTTTTGCCGGGAAAGCCCATCCGGCTGATAAGGCCGGAGCGGATCTTATCAAACGCATAATTGAAGTGTCGCGGATGCCACAGTTCGTGAGCAAAGTCCTCTTCCTTGAAAACTATGGGATGGAGATGGCCAAGAAATTGGTTCAGGGTGTTGATATCTGGCTTAATACCCCAACCCGCCCGCTTGAAGCATCCGGCACCAGTGGTGAAAAAGCAATTATGAACGGAGTCGTGAACTTCAGTGTTCTCGACGGATGGTGGGCTGAAGGATACAGGGCAGATGCAGGATGGGCATTGAAAGAAGAACGCACCTATGAGAATCAGCAATTCCAGGATGAATTAGATAGCGAAACGATTTACAATATCCTGGAAGACGAAATCATACCGACATTCTATGCTAAAAACTCCAAAGGTATTCCGGATAAATGGGTATCCCATATCAAAAATACTATTTCCGGTATTGCGCCTCATTTCACTATGAAACGCCAGCTTGACGATTATCATTCACAGTATTATCACAAATTATTTGAACGTTCCAAGAAACTGAGAGCCGATGAGTATACAGCAGTGAAAAAACTTGCATCATGGAAACTCCGTATGCTGCGGAACTGGGATAGCATTGAGGTTGTGGAAGTTTCCCTGCCTAATACAAACATCAGTGCGCTCCTGATGGGAGAAGTAATCCATGCGAAGGTGGCACTTAATCTGGGGGACATTAACCCGGATGACTTAATGATTGAATTTGTTGCCGGTCAGCGGGTTAACGACCAGATGATGGAACCCCAGGTTATTCATGAGCTGACCCTTGAGAAAATTGACGGGAATCTTGCATTGTACTCGGTTGATATCACAACCTCCCGCTCAGGTGTGTTCGATATTGCTTTCCGTATAACTCCCAAGCATCCTATGCTGCCTCACCGCCAGGATTTTAACCTTGTGAAATGGGCGTAAGAATTGAGAATTGAAAAATGAGAATTGAAAAATGAGAATTGAAAATTGAGAAGAGACGTGGAACTAGTGACCTGGGATAGGTACAAATATTAGTACCGAAACCTGATAACCAATAACTGATAACCAATTTCATCACATATGAACATACTTGAAGGAAAAATTGCACTCATTACCGGCGGGTCAAGGGGTATAGGAAAGGCAATTGCCCTTGCTTTCGCAAATGAAGGTGCGAATGTGGCATTTACTGACATCCGTCGTGATGCGATAATGGAAGAAACCGAAAATGAACTCCTTGCCATTGGAGTAAAAGCCGTTGGTTATCCTTCGGATGCCAGCTCTTTTGATGATAGTGAGCGCGTTGTGGATGAGGTTGCGAAAGAATTCGGACGTATTGATATCCTCATCAACAATGCGGGAATTACCCGTGATAACCTGCTTATGCGAATGACCGAAGCCGACTGGGATCTGGTAATTAAGGTCAATCTTAAGTCAGTTTTCAATCTCACTAAGGCTGTTCAGAAGTATATGCTTAAACAACGTTCCGGTTCCATTGTAAATATGAGTTCGGTGGTGGGTGTGAGCGGAAATGCCGGACAATCAAATTATTCAGCTTCCAAAGCCGGACTTATCGGTTTTACTAAATCCATTGCCCAGGAGTTGGGTTCACGCAATATCCGTTGTAATGCGATTGCTCCCGGTTATATTGAAACGGAGATGACCGCGAAATTATCAGAAGAAGTGCGCAAAGCATGGGCTGAACAAATTCCCCTTCGCCGCGGCGGGAAACCGGAAGATGTGGCCAAGGCTTGTATCTTTCTTGCCAGCAACCTGTCCGATTATATCACCGGCCAGGTGATCAATGTTTGCGGGGGAATGAATACTTAAGTATGACAGAGATCAATTTCCGATAATTTAACAATGACAAACAGGATAATTGTTAACTCGCTTAAAAGAAGTACATATATTCTTTTGAGAAATTGTTGTGTAGCATTGTTTCTTATCCTGTTGGCATTGTTCAGGTCAAAAAGTAATCAAGTTTATTTCGAAAGATTATTTGGAGAGGTATTCGGAGAAATAGTATTAATTATTCTGTTAACTTCTTTAGTCTTAGGTTTTTTCTTTCACTACTTATCCGGAAGGAAAAAGCCCTTAACTTCTCTTAATAAGAAAAGGCTACCCTAACGGCAGCCTTTATTTTTTGTGCGCCCGGCATGGGCGATAACTGTAGGGTGGAAGTCCCGAACACACTTGGTAGTAGGAAGTGTTAGCTAAAGGCAAGGGTGTCGCGGGTGACTGCGAATCTGAAGGAAGCCGGCGGCAAAATCTCG
>JANXXZ010000005.1 GCA_025350385.1 Bacteroidales bacterium | reverse complement strand
GCTGGGAGAACCCTCTGTGATTCTCGTATGGGGGCCTTTGATGGTCGGAGGTACCTATTTTGTTGTTTCCGGTGGTCATTGGGACAACTGGGTGGTATTGGTGAGCCTGGTTTATGCGTTAGGCCCAACTACCGTGCTTTTTGGCAAGCATACGGATAAACTGCTGGAAGACAAAGCCAAGAAAATTTATACACTTCCTGTGATCATCGGGCAGAAAGCGGCAAGATACAGCACCATTGCCTTATGGATTCTGCAATACGCTTTTGTATTTGCCCTTGTGGCAAGCGGAAAACTCGGCCCTGCCATGCTTATCGTTTTACTGGCTGTACCGATGTTATTTACTACCGTTAAGGTTTTCCTGAAACCGCGGCCAAAAGTTAAACCCAAAGGTGCTGATGGTGAAGGCTGGCCCCTCTACCTGGTTTCGCATGCATTCATTTACAACCGCAGGTTTGGATTGTTATTCCTGCTGGGATTGATTGTAGATGTTGTATTTTTTAAACTGGGTATGCTCCAGATTCTCTGAGTGCTCTTAAATAAAAAAAGAGCTGTCTTCCATCAGAGGAGGGCAGCTCTTTTTTATATGCCTGGTTTGCTATGAGTTTTTAATCTGCATAACCCGGTGATGAATGCTTGAAAGGTAATTGATCATGGTAACATAACGGTTGGCTGCAGGAGCGATGAGTATTTTTCCGGTCCCGGTGAAAGTGTTGACTATACCTTCACCTGATATCATAGATCCAAAAATACCTTTACTGGCTCTGGCTACACTCAGTTGTACCGAAGCCTGGCGTGCTACTGCAAATGATCCGTCCACAACTAATTTACCATTGTTCAGTTCCACCATTTCAAGAGGACCGTTCGAATAAATAACCACTTTCCCAAACCCGGAAACCTTTGTCTGGAAAAATCCCTCTCCCGAAAACAAACCCGAGAGTGACTTATTGGTGAAGGAACCAATTTCCACATTCATTTCGGAAGCAAAATAAGCTCCTTTGTCCAGTATCCACTCTTCACCCTTTAAATCCACGATGGTGAATTCACCGAAGGCCGGTTCCAGCCAGACTGTTCCGGTTCCGCGGATTAATGGTTTCACTGCATGTTCTTTCGTAACCATGGATTTCAGGAAACCTCCGGCAGTGGGAATATTTGCCTCCAGTTCGAGATTTCCCTGCATATAATACATGCCACCCGATTCGTAACGAAGCGCACTGTTATCCAGTTCAACTTTTACGAATTTGAGCATTTCTTTCTCCACTACCTCAAATTTTAACGGTCCGAAATGAACCTGTGGCTGAGGCGCGGCCTGTGGCATAGGTGGAGGAGGCTCGACCGGAGGAGGAGCCTGGTAGGCGGGTTGTTTTATTTCAGGAGGAGCTGCCTGAACAGGCTGGGACGCTGCCACCACCGGTGGTAGTGTAGTGTTCAGGGGATTTTTTGTGCCACATTCGTGGCAGAAAACGGCCCCTTCTTTCATAGGGGTACCGCAATTGCTGCAAAAGGCCATGCTATTTTTCTAATTAGTATTTATTAAAACAAGCGTTAATTTGGTTCATAACTCCTTCTTCTTTCGATCCCAGACGATGGATTTGAGAAAGTATATAAATTCCGGTTATGGCTCTCTGTCCCCCGTCAACGGTCCCAAACATTTAAACATTCAGCTAAATCTAAAGCTCATACCCCTCCACCTCAACAAACCCGGTTCCGAAGAAATTTTTTGACCAGGTTGAAGGGTCTGAATCCATAATGAAATAGGTGCCCTTTTCGAGTGAAATACGTGGTTCTGCAACCCATTTGCCGTTGGTGGTTCCGTTACTTCCGTTCTTACCGCGGGCTTTATAGGTACCTATCACTTTCTTATTCTTGTCCAGGATCGTTATGGATCCGACATTTGTGGTTCCCTTATCTTCATTAAAATGATCGGTACTGACCCTTATGATCATACAGGGCTTTGAAACCGAAAAGCGGACAGGGTTTTTAGGGTTTTTATATTTGGGTGTTTCCCGGTTATTGGACGAAAACAGGGTTGTCAGCGTTTTTTCAGGGGTATAATCTGATTGTTTAACCGTAATCACCGAACCTTGTTTGGCTTGCGGCTTTGGTTCCGGATTTGGTGTTTGATTCGCCGGATTATGCTGCTTGGCTGTTGGTTTGGTGGCAGGCTTGTTTTTTGAAGATGGTTTTGCAGCCTGATTCTCTTTCTTCGCTTCTGACGTTGTTTTTTCTTCGGGAACAGCAGCTATAGCCTGGACTCTTTTCAAGCTGTCCTGGGTCGCCTGACTAGTGTTGGTTGCCTTTGCTGTATCAGAGGAAGTGCTCTCATCTATCATGATTGATGGATCCGCAGCTATAACATCTGATGGTTGACTTTTTATGAATTTAGTATAACCAAACCATCCTACTGCGCATAATGCTGCAACACCAATAATTCCGATCAGAATCCAAATCAGTTTGTTGTTTCCTTTTTTAGTATTCGCGGGGCTTTGATGAGCCCTATCAGCCAGAATAGGGGGTATCGGCCTCGTAGCCTCTTGTTGAGGAGGTACCTGAGTCGTTCCGGAGGGTTCAACCTGCTCCGTAACTGGCACTGCCGGCTCTTCAACCACCGGAATGGCAGGCTGTGGTACGACAGGCTGAGTAACGGGAGGTTCAACCGGAGCCTGGTTTTCAAGTAAAGTATCGTAACCGCATTCTTCGCAGAACCGATTGTCGGGCGTAAGGCTTTTACCGCATTGGGGGCAGAATTTCATAGTTGACCAGGATTAAACAGAATGTATGATTCAAATGGGATAACTACTTTAGGGAAAACTATAAATTTCCATGAAGCAATAAACCGGCTAAAATAAAGCTTAAATAGTGCATGCATACTACATTCCAAAACCCCGCAATCCACCTCCGGTCACAAAGAAAATCCCTAAAATTGCCACAAATATCAGAGCCAGTATAAATCCGATTACAAGCATGGCAATAATTGTTAATACCAGATAACCTACAACTTTATCCTGCGGAGTCTTTTTGAGGACAGGCAAGCCTGTTGCAAGCAGATAAATTGCATACAGTCCAGCCACTATTGATAACCAGCGTAAACCGGGAATAATTAATAGTATTCCGCCAACCCACTGGGCAGTGCTTGAATATACGGCGAGTTGAAGGGATTTGCCCATATTCTTTTCCGAGTCAAAAGAGGAGGCAAGAAGATCAATAACCCAGGCCAGCAAGTAAACACCTACTACGGCTGTAAGAAGCTGGGTAATTGCCTGCATGATCCCGGTCGAAATATTGCGGTAGGTATACCCCATAATTGATGTACCAATCAATCCATAAGCAATAAACGAAGCAATAGCGGGGATCAGGGCAAGGATAAGTGCATAACCAGCCAACAGTTTCATAGTATCAGGCCGCTCATTATTGATTGCCAGCCATTCCTGTTTTGGTCTGGTTATGATACTAATAACCCGTTGAACAAGGTTCGTATTTCCTGAAACAGCTTCGCTAAATGCATGGGTAGCTTGTTTTGCCTGGTCATATACCGGTTCCTGCGGCTGCCAGCTTGCCTGGGGTTCAGGAGCCGGAGGTGGCGTTGAAGCCGTGGGGGGTGCAACAATCTGAAAACCACAGGATGCACAGAATTTAGCGCCTTCCTTTAACTCTGATCCGCATTGAGGACAAAATTTCATGGGGAAATGTTTTTGGTTAAAACTCGGTTTATTAAGACAATGGAAAATTTTAGGATTGAATGGGTATCACAACTTGCTTGAACAAACAAATATAGATCGAAAATCAAGTTTTAGCAAATTAATAGCTAAATGTTTCGCAATATCCAGTAAGCTATCACGATGATTACCACCAGTATGATTGCTGTTTTACCATATAGGGTTTTACGAACCCGGGGTATCCGTTGGCTCAGATTAGTGTAATCGAATGCAAATCCCCCCAGTATATAGGGAATGGAAATTACCAGCAACGGATTTTCATGAAAAGCTCCCCTGAAATTTAAATGTAAAAGATCATGAACGGCCCGCTGCGATCCGCATCCCGGGCATTTGTAACCCGTAAGCCAGTAAAAGGGGCATTTCGGGAAAAAGGAGAAACCTGCCGGGTCGAGTGCAAAATAAATTACAGCCAGAACCAGTAATAAAAGTAATAGTAAAGGAGGTTTAAAAATTTGGGGTAAAGTTCTCAAAATTACCACCGTTTAAGGCTGTCACAATAACAAATACAACCCAAATAAGCACCGAAACTAAACCAACCCAGAATCCGATCTTTGTCCATCTTCCTGCATCCTCTGAGGCCAGCAGTGCTCCCTGATGATCGCCGGAATAAAATTTTGATTCTACCCTTGAGGCATAAATAATCCCGGCAATTCCGAATGGAAGACAACAAAACAAAGTCACCAGTATCGATTCCACTAACCAGGTTTTAGGGGGTTTAGTCTGCGCATAATTAATCCCTGGATACGAAAATTGCGGAGGCGGGGGACTTATTGGAGGAGGTGTTGAAGATAATAATGCAGCCAGTTCGGGTATTTCGCCGGCCGGGGTCCAGCCACTGAGCCCGCTGTACCATATTTTTGTTGCAGGAGTGATATTCTTCTCCCTGAGTTGATCCAGAGTAAAGGGTCCGAAATTGGAAACGCCATCAGTAATAAAGTATTCCATAAAACAGGTATTTGGTTATACTAGCAAATATAACACAGAATCAGCTTAAATCAAGAGATGATGACAATTTAATAAGAAGTCCTTGTAAACCTGCTGACCGGTACTATAAAGATTGTCTTTAATCTTCTTTTTGCTCCTTCTCTCTTTCTCTCCTTCGCTTCCTCGCTCCATTACCACTTCTTCTTCCCAATCCCTTCCCTGACCAGGTCAAAATCCATTTGTCTCTTTTGGAGATCGATCTTTTTTACCTTGATCCTGATGTTATCGCCAAGCCGGTAAACCTTGCCCGAACGCTGACCGATAATACGGTAATTTTCATCGTCGAGGTAATAAAAATCATCGTTCATGTTACGCAACGGGACCATTCCTTCGCATTTACTTTCGGTGAGCTCAACATAAATTCCCCATTTGCTTACACCCGAAATCAACCCTTCGAACTCCTGCCCTATTTTATCCATCATATACTCAACCTGTTTGTATTTGATGCTGGCACGTTCGGCTTCCATGGCTTTGCGTTCCATTTCCGATGAATGAACACAATATTCTTCATATTCCGATTTGTTTACACCTGGTTTTCCGTCAAGATACCATTGTAACAATCGGTGCACCATGAGATCGGGGTAACGGCGGATCGGTGAGGTAAAATGGGTGTAGAAACTAAATGCCAGCCCGTAATGCCCTATGTTCGAGGTAGAGTACTCAGCCCTCATCATCGTACGGATCGCAATGGTCTCAATCATGTTCTCCTCCCCTTTTCCGACTATGTTTTCAAATAACTGATTAAATGAGGTGGTCACACTTTTCCGACTTGTGGTTTGGAATTTATAACCTAATTTATGCAGGAATTGTGAAAAATTAGTCAGTTTATCAGGGTTGGGTTCATCATGCACCCGGTAAACAAATGTTTTTGCTTCTCCCTCTCCTTTCCGGTCACCGATCTTTTGGGCCACCCGTCGGTTGGCCAGAAGCATGAAATCTTCAATCAGCCAGTTAGCTTCTTTTTGTTCCTTGATTTTCACCCCTATAGGTTTACCCTTTTCATCCAGGACAAACTTTACTTCCTGCGATTTAAAAGCGATAGCTCCCTTTTTAAATCGTTCTGCCCGTAATTTGGACGAAAGATTATGCAATACCATCAACTCCGTTTTGAAATCCCCTTCTGCGCCTTCAATGATCCCCTGGACCTCTTCGTATGCATAGCGCCGATTGGAGTTGATCACTGTTCTTCCAAACCATTCATCCAGCACATCCCCTTTCTCGTTCAGTTTAAAAACGGCTGAAAAACAGAGTTTCTCTTCACCGGGACGAAGTGAACACACCAGGTTGGATAATTGCTCAGGCAGCATGGGAATCGTGCGATCGACAAGGTATATGGAAGTACCGCGCTCATATGCTTCAGTGTCAATGGCCGATCCGGGCCTGACATAATGGGAAACATCGGCAATATGAACGCCCACCTCCCAATTGCCATCGGGTAATTTTTGTAACGATAATGCATCATCAAAGTCCTTAGCATCAACCGGGTCGATGGTGCAGGTCCAGATGTTGCGGAAATCGCGTCTATTGCTGATTTCGGCCTCGGGAACCACATTCCTGATCTTCCTGGCTTCATCCTCGGCGACTTTCGGGAATTTCAACGGGAAATCGAAAGAGGCCAGGATGGAGTTCATCTCCACATTGTTGTCGCCTGGTTCCCCCAGCACATGGATGATTTCTCCAATAGGATTTGCTGCATTTTCGGGCCATTCAGTGATCTGCGCCACTACTTTCTGACCATCTTTTGCGCCTTTCAGGGTAGAAAGCGGAATATAAATGTCAACAGGAATGGAAGTGCTGTCAGGCACGAGGAATGCAAACCTTTTTGAAATATGGATAATTCCTACAAATTGTTTTTTAGCCCGTTCAACAATTTCAACGATGATACCTTCTGTTTTACGATCCTTGCGTTTCGGGAACAAATGGACCTTTACCTTATCGCCGTTCAGGGCGTGATGGGTATTATTGGGCGAAACAAATACATCCTCGGGTAGTTCGGAGGTAATTACGTAAGCATTGCCGGTTTGTTTCATATCGACAATACCGCTAATTGTATTGGCTTTGGTCACGGCTGCGATCAGTTGCGGGTTCAGCTTAAACTTTCCCCGGTTTGTTTCAATGAGTGATCCCTGCAGGCTTAACTCATCAAGAGCATGACGGATCTGTTCTTTTTCCCGTTTGTCAGTGATACCGAGCTGTGAAGCGGTTTGTTTATAGTTTAAACTTGAAGTGGGGTTTTCAGAAAAAAAGGCAAAAACCTGGTTTGCAAAGGCATTACGGGCTACGTTGGCCGAGGGTGTTGATTTATGTGATTTTCGTGGCATGTTGATTTATATTTTAAATTTTTGTTTTACGATTTATTAGCGATTCCGCCAGATAAGAGGGGCAAGGAGCAAGGAGCGACAGGGCTACAGGGCGACAGGCGATATGGCGACAAGGCGAAGAGCCGCGACCCAGTCTTCTTCAGTCTCCATACTCTCAACTCCATACTTCTTACTCCCTACTCCCTACTCCTGACTTCCGTCTCCGGGCTTCCAACTTCAAACCCCTTTAGGTATCGCATTAATGAGCATTTTTGTGTATTCCGACTGCGGATGCAAATACAACTCATCAGCCTCCCCGATCTCTTGCATCCTTCCGTTACGCATCACCATCATACGGTCGCTCATGAATCGTACAACTGACAAGTCATGGGAAATAAAGACATAGGTGAAGCCAAATTCCTTTTTCAGGTCGTTAAGCAGATTCAATACCTGTGCCTGGACGGATACATCCAGGGCTGAAACAGATTCGTCGCAGATAATGAATTCTGGTTCCACGGCCAGTGCCCTTGCGATACAGATCCGTTGCCGTTGCCCACCTGAAAATTCATGCGGGTAGCGGTAAAAATGGGTTTCATCAAGCCCGACTTTATGCAGCAAATCCATGGTCCTGGCTTTCCTTGCCGTTTCGTTGCCATGAAGCTCATGAACTTTCATAGGTTCAAGGATGGCATGACCGGCGGTGAGCCTTGGATTTAGTGATGAATAGGGATCCTGGAAAATGATCTGCATCTTTTTACGCATATGCCTCATTTCATCAGGCTTCAGTAAATTGATTTCTCTATTTCCGTAATGGATACGGCCTTTTGTCGGTTCAATAAGTCTTAACAAACAGCGCCCCAATGTTGTTTTACCGCAGCCCGATTCTCCTACTAAACCCAATGTTTCGCCAGGAAACACTTCGAATGATACATCATCGACCGCTTTGACCGTTGCAAGCGGTTTACCGAAAAAATTCCGCTTGCTGATAAAATGAATGCTGATATTTTCGGCCCTGAGCAATGGTTGCCTTGAATAGAGTTTTTTGTGGTCTTCTTTTCTCACTTTCAGGCTCACATAGGATTCTGCTGATTTTTCGCCGGGTCTTTCCCCTTCCAAATAATCTGCAATAATGGAGAGTTTTCGTGGCCGGATATTGAGTGGCGGCCTGCAGGCAAGCAACCCCTGGGTATATGGATGCCGTGGCTGGCTAAATATAGTTTTAATCGGGCCTTGCTCAACAATTTTCCCCTGGTACATCACGATGACTTCGTCGGCAATTTCAGCAATAACGCCGAGGTCATGCGAAATAAAGATGAGGCTCATATTATGCTTAAGCTGCAATAACTTGAGCAACTGTAGGATGGTTTTCTGAACAGTTACATCAAGGGCGGTAGTAGGCTCATCGGCTATCAGTATCTCAGGATTGCAGGCAATGGCCATGGCGATCATCACCCGTTGCTTCTGACCTCCCGAAAGCTGGTGAGGATAAGAG
>JANXXZ010000531.1 GCA_025350385.1 Bacteroidales bacterium | reverse complement strand
CCGGCCGTTCACCTGAACCCCATATTCATTTTCAGTTGCAGTCCAATCCTTATATCGGCTCTGCCACTCTCGATTTCCCGGTGGGTCGGTATATCCGGAACCTGGAGAAACACTTTGAGCTGATCACCTGGGGAAAACCCTTACTGGATGACAAACTCGCAAACATCGAAAGTAATGCCGGCCTGAAAAACGCTTTCAACTTTGTGCCGGGGCAGAGTATTTCATTTACAGTCACCCAGGATAACAAACCGGCTCAACAGGTTACCTGGCAGGTTCAAACCGATATCTATAATTATACTTACCTGCTTTGCACAACATCCGGCTCAAAGGCTTACTTCCGGAATGAAACGGACCTGCACTATTTTACCGGGTTTTACGGTGACCGCAAATCATTACTCTACTCATTTTACCTCGGCGCTTATAAGGTTGCCCGTGGTTTTTACCCCGGACTGGTTATCCGTGACGAATTCCCTCTCTTTATCATGAAACGGGGCCTCCGGAAGATTCTGCAAGACTTCCTGGCACCTTTTTACATTTTTGTTCATTCCGAGTACCTTATGGAATACATTTCAATGGACGATGAAATAGGGCAGACCAAAGTAAGCCTGCGTTCTGCATTAAGTGAAAGAACCTCCCTGGGAAGTAAAAAACTGGCTGAATTCAATTTCTTTGCCGACCACAACCGGATTGAAAAATTCACATCCTTCCGGAAAGGCAGGACTATTACCGCCGTTTACCTTGAAAATCCAGTCAACTAATTCAGTCCCGGCTACCCTGAACCATGAAAACCAATGTAACGGTAAGCATCACTCTTCTTTTCATGTTAGCTCTTCTGCCTGTGAAGGCAGTTTATAGCCAGACTCAGCATACTTCTTACTGGTACGACAGCACTACCTATAACAGCTACCTGAAACAGGACTGGAATTCAGTGATCCGGACAGGGAATGAAGCACTGAAAAACGGTTATGATTATTATTACTTAAGAGCGAGGCTTGCTGAGGCTTATTATGAGAAAGGGAAATTCAGGAACGCAATAAGTCAGTACAACAAAGCAGCCACCTATAATTCAGGGGATGAATCCATTCCGGTGAACAAATATTATTCGTATCTCAACCTGGGCGATCTCGATGCGGCCGCATTTCTTGCCGGCGGGTTTAGTTCCGCAAAGAGGAACGAGCTGAAGCTGTCAGCTTTTAAACCGCTTGATTTAATCTACCTGGAAACAGGCATTTCGCCTGGGTCCGGGCAGGGTATTCTGTCAGGCCCGATAGCAGGTACCGATAGCATCTATGCTGAAGAAGACCTTTACAAAAGCATGCAGTATATCCAGTTGGGCGGAAGGGCCAGGATATCACCTTCACTGGCTATTTATGCCGGGTTTACCCGGATGAATATTGAAAAAGAAAAACGGTTTGATTATTATACTGTTCCCGGGCAACGCGATTCGGTAAGAATAAGACCCTTTGGAACAGCTTATTTTTACTCATTCCCCCGACAGTTAACCAATAAAATAATCTCCTATAAAGTCACTCAGAATGATATTTACCTGAATGCCGGATATCAGGTTTCCGAAAGTTTCAAGATTGTTCCTGCCATACATTTCATCCAGGTTCATTCAAGAAATATCCTTCCGGTTTATGGTTCAAGACAGATGACGGACACGGCTTTTTTCCTTGCCGCTGATACTTCATGGCATATGTTCAACTACACCAGCGATTTCTATTCATTCAGCGAAAGAGATACATCCTATAGCAATTATGTGATTTCCCTTGCCTTTACCAGGGAACTGGGCAATTTATCTATTGACTTACATGCTAGTCTTTCCAATTTCAATTCAGGAAAACAAAAACAAGCCGGGGTATCAGTCACCTGGTATCCTCTTGGAAATAAGGACATTTACAGTGTTTCAAGCCTGAACGGTATGTTTGGCCCGGGAAAGCCTGACCCTGTTTTCGAGCAGATGGTCGGGGCTCGGCTGAGCAGGAACATCTGGCTCGACGGCTTTGTCACCTCCGGGAACCTGGACCTGTACAATGAAAAGAATGCCTGGGTTGTTTATAACCAAAGCGACCCGATAACTTTCCGTTGCGGGGCCGAGGCTATTATTACAATCGGGAAACATCTCGAGGTATACCTTGTTTACAGGTACTATACAAAGGAGTTTCATTACCTGCAGGATCAGAAAATTCAGCCTGCAACCGGGGATCCGGTCATAAAATCTGTTAACACCGCAATTCCATATACAAATCAAAGTTTTACAGGAGGACTCAAATGGAAATTTTAAGAAAAACAGTCACCATCGCGCTTTTCGCGGTTATTGCATTCAGCCCGGTTCAAAAACTGGCAGCCCAGGACTACAAAGCATTACAGGATGCTTTCTCAAGCAGTTACAGCCTGGAAACAGCCGGCAAATACACGGATGCCATTGATGCTATTAAAAAACAGTACGATGAATCTTCCTATGAGATCAACGTGAGGCTTGGCTGGCTGAACTATATGGCAGGTTTGTTCAGTGAATCAACTTCCTGTTACACAAAGGCTATCCAGCTTATGCCCTATTCCATCGAAGCTCGGCTGGGATATGTGTATCCGGCTTCAGCCCAGGGAAACTGGGACCAGGTGATCAGCAAATACCAGGAAGTCCTGAAGATCGATCCTTCCAATTATACCGGCATTTACAAGCTGGGCGTCATTTATTATACCCGTAAAGATTATACTTCAGCATTCAAGCATTTCGAAAAGCTGGTGAATATGTACCCTTTCGATTATGATGCGCTCCATATGTTTGCCTGGACAAATTACCAGATGGGAAAATTACGCGAAGCTAAAGTGCTATTTAACAAGACCTTACTGAACAGGCCTGGGGATGCTTCGGCGACAGAGGGTCTTGGTCTCATTAAATAATGTTAACTTCCTGCCTTATCAATGCATTTTACGAGTGAATACTTTTCAGAATCTGTATTTTTCGAGCCATCGCATCCGTTTCCGGACACTTGAAATCAACATCGGCGGCATCGCATTGGGTGGATTAAATCCAATCCGGATTCAATCCATGACCAACACCGATACCAATGATATTGGTGCAACGGTTGCCCAGGCCATTCAGTTGGCTGATGCAGGTTGCGAATACGTCCGCATTACAGCTCAAGGGGAGCGGGAAGCCCGAAACCTGGCCCTGGTCAGGAAAGAACTCAGGGCTAAAGGATATTCCACCCCTTTGATAGCCGATATTCACTTTAACCCGAGAGCAGCGGAGATCGCGGCCGGAATCGTTGAAAAAGTGCGTATCAACCCCGGAAATTATGTGGATAAGAAAGCCGGGCATCCCTTTGAATTTACAGATAAAGAATACGTTCTTGAACTTGAGCGGATGGCTGAATGCATTCAGCCGTTGCTTAGCATTTGCAAACAAAACGGCACTGCCATCCGTATCGGTTCAAACCATGGTTCCCTGAGTAATCGCATCAAGAACCGATATGGAGATACTCCTGAAGGCATGGTGGAATCGGCGATGGAATTTGCACGGATATGCAGTTCTTCCGGTTTCCACAACCTGGTTCTTTCCATGAAATCGAGCAATGTAAGGGTGATGGTGCAGGCCAGCCGGTTACTGGTACACAGGATGATGCAGGAAAATATGGATTTCCCCTTGCACCTGGGCGTAACCGAAGCCGGCGATGGCGAAGATGGGATCATCAAATCGGCTGCCGGCATCGGGGCATTGCTCGAAGATGGCATCGGGGATACCATCCGCGTTTCCCTCACTGGCGACCCTCTGAAAGAAATACCGGTCGCAAAGGCCATTGCTGAACGCTACAATTCAGGTAACCAACAAAATGAATTGCCAGGTTCCGGTCAAACCGGTAAACCAGGAATCATTGATCCTTTTAGTTATTGCAAACGTAAAAGCATTGCTGTCGGCTCGATCGGGGGCCACAACCTGGTCCAGGTTTTATCTCATACAGATGGCTTGACAAGCATTTCAGATGAAAATAATTCACTTACAGGGGTAGTATCAGAGCAGGAATTGATAAATATGACCGTTATTGATGGGAATCCAAAGCAGATGAGGCTTTCTGCATTACAGTTGATGGAAAAACGAGATTCAAGTCCCATCATTCTTAAAAACACTTATACAGGAACCGATTTGCTTCATTTCCAGGTGAATTCAGCCATTGATTTCGGAGCCCTGCTCATCGACGGGATCGGGGAAGCCATTTTGCCAATCACACCAGCAATTGAACCGGCAATAATTAACCGGGCTGCTTTTAGTATCCTTCAGGCGACCCGCACCCGAATAACACGAACTGAATTCATCTCCTGCCCTTCCTGTGGCCGCACCTTATTCGATATTGAAAACACCCTGAACCAGGTAAGGGAAAAAACCGGGCATCTCAAAGGCCTGAAAATAGCTGTAATGGGCTGTATTGTGAACGGACCGGGTGAAATGGCCGATGCCGATTATGGGTATGTCGGTGCCAGGAAAGGTAAAATCACACTATATAAAGGCAAGGAAGTAGTGCGGAAAAATATCCCTGAAGCTGATGCATTGGAGGAACTCCTTGAACTTATCAGGATTTCGGGTGATTGGAAAGAAACAATCCAATAATTTTTTATATGAATCTACGGATAGATCAATAGCCACGAAGTGGCTAAATTTGATACAAAGGTGTTGACAAACGGAAATGACGACTAGATTGTAACAGCCAAGAAGTGGCTGAACTTCTTTGTTTTTATTCAACCCCTTCGGGGCTGGATGATTAAGGGTATCCTATGCAGTGGGTTTCACCCACGGTTATTCAGATGACGCCCTTTCAGGGCATGATAGAAAACAAAGTCCGAAGGACTTGAATATGAATAGCCTCCGGTGAAACCGGGGGGGGGAAATGAGTAAAAGTCAAAAAAAAAACCTGAAGGGGTTCAATAAACTGGTTTCGATAATTTCAACTGAACTTGATTAACTATATATACTCAATAGGATTACTTGTTCTTTTTCTCAGGAATCCCTACATCACTGAAATCCCTAGTCAGGCTCACAGCGTATGAATACTCTGGCGAGAGCTGTTTTCCCTGGTAATTCTTGTAAACCGGCACGTCGTACATTATTGACAGGTTCCATTTCCCGGCAATGGAATACGAAACCTGGGGAGTCAGCATGACCAGGTGATAACCGGTGTTGGCAGAGAATCCGTGGTGATATCCTGTGCCTTCCTCATCTGCAATTTTCTCACTATCCTTTCCATGCACCTCATTCCGTAACTGCACTATCCCGAACAAACGCGGAACAATACGCTTTGAGACAAATAGAGAATTCAGCAATAACTGCCCCGACCTGTATTCGTTGATGTTGGAGAAATTATATTCGTACCGGTTGAGTATGAAACTCCGGAGTTTAATATCCTGGAACTCCTTACTTACCATTAAAGTCCCCACTATTCCCAGGGCATTGGTCGAAGGACGGGCATCCAGCGGAAGCGGGTTCCCTCCGGAGTTTACCATCAGGGTTCTTGAAAAGGGAAACTTTAAACCCATTCCACCGGTAACTTCAATCAGTTTGGCAGGGTTTACGTATATGCCATATTTAAGCAGTGCCAGTCCATTCGAAAAACCTTTTCCGTTCGGATCTGTTAACAGCGTATTGCGATAATCAAGGATTTTATTAAAAAAATACCCCATATCAAACTGGGCAGTCAGCTTGTGTGAAATCCCGTACTCAATAGAAAGCCCTGCATAGCTGTAATGAGCATTATTCGCCATATCGAGACTGTCGGCCGAAGGCTTTGTCCCGCTAAAATAGGTTTCTGAATAACTATGCCTGAAAAAGGTCGTGAACCGGATTGAATTTTTATTGAGCACCCCCACATAGGATGAAGCCCCTACCGGGCTGCCGGTTGAACAGCACTGAGCGTAGGTTTCAAAATTCACCGATAATCCAAGTGTGGTGAGGATCAGAATGAACAGCTTCTTATTCAACTGTAGTGATATAAACATCCTTAGTGGCCTGGTGGTTATTATTATCCTTAACATCGCAGGTAATCTTGAATTTACCGGCATGGCAGATGGTAAACAGGATTTCGGCTCCCGAACCATCAATTACGCCCAGTTCATTATCGCATTTCCAGGTATAAGTGAGATTTTCTCCGTTAACTGTAGCTTTAACTTTGGTAACTTCCTGTACCACAATAGTATCTTTTTCGGCTACCAGGTTGACAAATTCAAGCTGTGATCCATCTCCTGAAGGGGAACTTTCTTTTTTACATGAGGAAAATGCCAAAAACACCATAAGAACGGCTGGCAGAACTAACCATTTTGAATGAGTAAATTTTTCTTTCATGAGTTCGGGTATTTGGGTATCACATTGCAAATATAGATATTCTTACATATATTTTCAGGAGTAAGGCTACTATTTGCTCTTAGTACATGACAAAATTTTAATGCAATGATAATCAGGTAATTATATTGATAACTTGGTAGTAACTAGTGTGCAAAAAGTGATATAATATACTGATATTCAGTATCTTGAATGAAATACTTGCAGGTATGGCATCAAGGTACATGAACACCAGTATTGAGAGTAAAAATAGCATTTTGCTCTCAACCTTATCAGAAGTTTTCGGGGATAAAATGAATTTAGCCCGAATTAAGTTCTTTGGCTTATTTATCTGTGCTCTTTGCAAGGTTCAAACGGTATGCTTTGAGAAGTTGGCTGCTGGTTTTAATACGGATGTAGGTGTCGGTTGTTCCTTACGCAGAATACAACGGTTTATGTCGGATTATCTTCTGGATATCAATCTTATAGCTCGTCTAGTATTTGCTCTGCTACCGCATAAACCACCATACCGTCTGGCAATGGATAGAACCAATTGGAGATTTGGATTAACAAATATCAATATCCTGGTTCTTGCCATTGTTTATCATGGTGTTGCCTTCCCTTTCCTGATTAAGATGATGCCTAAATTTGGCAATTCATCTACAAGTGGACGCATTGAACTCATGCAGCGATACTCTGACTTGTTTAGCATTGACAGCATTGATTGTCTTTTGGCAGACAGAGAGTTTGTCGGTGATCTTTGGTTAAGGTTTCTGAACTCTAATCATATCCGATATCACATTCGTATTCGTGAGAATTTTTGGGTTGTCATTGCAAGAAACAAACATCGAATTAAGGCTTCATGGTTATTCAACAACTTAAAGATCAATCAGTATGTGTTCATCCATGGAATCGTTTATGTCAATGGGCAGCTTTGTTATTTATCGGCTTCCAAAGTCAAAAACAAACAAGGAGTTCCTGAACTACAGATCATTGTTTCCTATAACAAACCTGGTGAGGCTCAATCAATATACAAAGAACGATGGCAGATTGAAACGGCATTTAGGGCATTAAAATCAAGTGGCTTTAACATTGAAGATACCCATTTGACAGATATTGACAGAATTAACAAGCTCTTCGCTCTATTACTGGTGGCCTTCGTTTGGGCTTATAAAGCTGGAATATTCTTGAACACTATTTGCCCAATCAAAGTAAAAAAGCATGGCAGAAAAGCTCAGAGTTTATTCAAGTACGGCCTGACATTCTTAGCAAATGTGCTGTTTAATAACGATTTAGATAAATTTAAAGAGTGTTGCAAATTTTTGTCATGTACTTAGCTATTTGCTTTTAATTATTACTGTTAATGAAGGAAGAGGCTGCCCTGAAAAGATTCCTGAAAACCATTCATTGACAGTCTCTTCCCTGCTAAATTATTTTATTGCAAACCTGAGACCGGCATACACAGTCGCTCCTACGATCGGTCCCCAAACCATGGAAGTATCGAAATGGGTATGATACGGACGAAAGTACTCAGTGATCGGATCCTTTTGTGTGAAGTTGGTCAGGTTTTCACCTCCGAGATATACATCAATTTTCTTGAAGTGCCTCGAAACCTGTGCCAGCAACTGCATATAAACCGGCGAATAGGAAGCACGCTGCAAAGCAAGTGGCATCTTTTGAGTATCCGGGATGCGGGCCTTGCCGTTGAACTGTGTGGTAACATCAAACTTCCATTTCCCGAATTTTGTTGTATAGGAAGCTGTAACCAGTCCTTTATAGGCATTCACCATGGCTTTTTCTCGCAGTACACCGTTCTCGGTTACATGCACATCATTGAAACGGAAAGCCGACAGGATGCTCAATCTTTTAACCGGTTCAAAAGTAAACTGTGCCTGGAGAATGTTTGAATACGATTTACCTTTCAGGTTATAGAAGTACACATCGGAAGGAAGGCTGTCCAGGTCAACTATCACCTGGTTAATAAATTCAGTGCGGTAAGCTTCCATATCAAGTTGCGCGTCACGCCCGAAAAGTTTGAAATCCTGGGTGAGATTTACCCCCATATTCCAGGCGCTTTCCTGCTTGAGCTCATCCACAAAATGAATCACCCGCTGGCTTGCCATGATGGAATAATTTTCGGCAAACACGTTCGCCGTCCGGTATCCTTTGCCAATGGATGCCCTGAACGTAGTGGCCGGAGTGATTTTATACCTCAGGTGCATACGCGGGGTAAAAAATGTACCGAATTTATTGTGGTGATCAACCCGCAGGCCGGCAATGAGCGTGAACTTATCCTTGAGGTTCAGGGTGTATTCAAAGAAAGCGCCCGGTACAATTTCCTTCCGATCCATGTTGTAAGTGGTATCATGGAAACTGTAAATGGCAAAAAGGGTATCCGGGTTAGCATCTTTATCAGGACCAACTACCTGGTACAGGTAAGTGAAATCGGTGCGCGAATATCTCTCCTCGTAATTATCATACATGAAACTCATGCCGGTTGTAAACTTATGATTCGGATTGCCGATAATATTCTGGTACAATAGGTTGGCATAAAAACTTTTCTGAACACCTTTATAGTTGTTAAGCCCGAAAAATCCTTCCTGGTTGTGATAGATTCCTGAAACGATCAGCGCCAGGCTCTTATCCGGTTTGTCCTCGAACATCAGCCCGTTTTTCCAGAAACCCTCAAGTCGTTGGGTATGAACCTGCAAACCATAGGTTTTCGTTCCGTTCTGAATCCCAACCGTATCCTGGGTATAAGTCTCGGGGTTAAAATTGAGGTATCCGCCAATTCGTTTCTCATCGATATACTTTATTCCAAGGCGTGAAACATACTTGTTGGGAACCATGTAATCCCAGCGGTTCATCAGATTAAAGGTGGTCACTTTGGGCAGGTCCATGAACAGGTCCTTATTGGCGTCAGTCGGGTTGTCGAACCGGCTGAAATGCCCGAGTATCATGGTACTCAGTTTGTCGCTAAGTTTTGTTGCTGCATCCACGTTTACTTCTGCGCGTCCCCGTTGGTTTCCGTAAAGGTTCACGAAGAATTTCTCGCTGGTTGCCGGCTTCTTGAGCTCCACGTTAATCTGCCCGGTTGTGGACTCAAACCCGTTTACAACTGAGGAAGCGCCCTTTGATAGCTGGATGGCTTCCATCCAGGAACCTGGGATATAGCCCATGCCAAATGAACTGCCAAGTCCGCGAACCAAAGGAACATTCTCGGTAATGATCTGGCTGTAAACGCCTGATAACCCAAGCATCTGGATTTGTTTAGCACCTGTGATGGCATCGGCAAAGTTCACATCCACTGATGAATTGGTTTCAAAACTTTCGGCCAGGTTGCAGCAGGCTGCTCTTCGCAATTCATGGCCTGTAATTACCTGGACCTTGTGGGGATCTATTCCCGAAATATAAGAACTTCCGGTTCTGCCCTGAATCTGAACAGCGCTCAGTTCAAGGGAAGCCTGGACCATTGCGATTTCGACATGAGCAAGCCCCCTTACTGGGATTGTATCCGTTTTATAACCCAGAAAACTGGCTACCAGTCGTTGATTCCTGATGCCTTTGGCGGAGAGTTTAAAATCTCCGTTGGCATCGGTAGATGTTCCTGTAAAAGTATTCAACCAAAATACATTGACCCCGGGTAAAGGTGAAGTTTTGCCTTGGGCATCCATTTCAACAATATGTCCCGAAATAGTTTGTGCCATTGTTTTACTTACGGGTAAAACAATAACACACAATAGTAGTAACAAGTGTTTTATTTGATTTTGCATTTCCAGAATAATTAAATGATTGAGTTTGCATCATCAGTTTGATGAATGCAATAAAAAATTCTTAAAAATCCCTGTACCTCAGCGGTTTTAGGGATATTAATAACTTTAACTGATAAGAAGATCTGCTTATCAGCAATCACCCTGATTGGAAGGAATGCGAAGCTGGTTTAAGAAGAAAACCAGCGTTTTGCCTGAAATGAGTGGTGGAAGATGCAGTAATGACTGATTGTCCTTAATTCTTTCAGGATTGGAAATAATTAATTCAGCACCACAGAATGCTAATAAATTAAATAAAGGCAGAATATCGGCCCGGATTTGCTCCCGGGAAACAGTATTTATCTTTTGAAAGAAATGCAGGTTTTTGCAACAACCCGATTTATGAATGCTTACCGGTTGAATTCCATAACTAAATGTGGAAGAGACGCTCATCCCGTCTTTTTCACATCCGCATCCGGCCTTTGTATTGGTTAATTCCGGATACATAGCAATACCAGTCCGGCTTCCGTGACAAAAATGAATGGTATATGAAAACCCTGAAGTTGCAGCAATCACTACAATCAGTAACAAAACTGCTGCTGAGTTGTATAAACTATATAGGCCGCTCTTCCTTTTCATATTTAATTTTGTAAATACAAAGATACATTACAAATCATACCGGCCGAATGAAATCCCTGTTAAAAAGATGTTAAGGTTGCAGGCCTGGAAGAAAACTGCCCTATATACCTGAAATGATCTGCAAACTCTTCGGGTAGATTGTGAAATCAAAAGGAGTATGACCAAGGGATTCTCCATCCACTTCAATATACATGGGAGGATCGGATTCAACCATAATGTGCGCTGAAATAAAGGTGCTTACCTCAGGCAGGCGCGTGAATGAACCATCAAACAACTTTAAGACATTACGGATCACTTTAAATTTCCCAATCGGCTTGATAATAGTGAGATCGAAGAGTCCGTCATCCGGTTTAGCCATAGGAGCCTGTTTCATACCGCCCCCGTTAAACTGGCAGATACCTATACTCATGGTAAATACATCTGTATTTACCGTTTGATCATCAAGCCTGATTATAGTACTGGTTTGTTTGTATACAAATAAACTTGCGAAAATATTCACAAAATAAGATAGTGCATTTCCTTTGCCCTGTTCTTTCTGTCGATTGGTTTTTTTGGCTACAAGGGCATCGAAACCCATTCCTGCCATATTAATGAAATAGCGGGTTTTCTCCAGGCCAGCCTTTGTATAATACTTCACACTTCCGGCATCCTGAATGAATTCACTTCCTTTTACGATAGTAGCAATTGCTTCCTTATAATCGTTCGAGATGTTAAACATCCTGCACCAGTCATTCCCGGTACCAACAGGAATCATTGCTAATGTGATATTGGAAGGAAGAATATGTTTTTGCGAGAATATTCCGTTCACAACTTCGTTAAGTGTGCCATCGCCTCCAACAACTATGATACGCCGGAATCCTTTTTCGATGTATTTTCGTGCCAGGTGCATGGCATGATCACGGTGTTCGGTGAAAACATTGATGAATTCTATGCCTGCTTCTCCAAGGAGCCGTGCAATCGTCAGCCAGTCCTGCTGTCCTTTACGTTTACCTGCGTTGGGATTGACAATTACAAACCATTCATTAGCCATGCATTTGATTTTAAGGTTCGTCGTGGGCGGATAAAGATACAATTTACAGCTTTAATGCATTTAATTCAGTCAAATTGTTTAGCGCAAATTCTATCTGGAACAACCCTATAAGGAATTGATTCGCCAGGCAATATCAGGTTCTATGTTCCGGGTTACACAACTACATGGAATCCTGGAAAGCAGCAGTCCGAAATTGCCTAAGTTTTGCATATTTCAGAAAAGTAGCATTTGCTGATATGCGGCAGATTAAGTATCCATACCATCCATCCAGGAAACCTGCCTTCAGGACGTATGATTTGAGAAACATGACAGGTGGCTTCACCAGTAATTTCCAGAGAGGTGCCTTTACTCCTTTATTAAACAACTCTTTTGCAGAGATGTCAGTGAAATTATTTGCCTGTATCACATGCCCTTTAATTGAATCGTAAGAATAATGCAGGATGTCGCCTTTCAGGTGCATTATCCTTTTATCCGCTATTACTAATTCATCATGCGGGTTTATGCCTTGCCAACGGGCGAGGTGCCTCTTTACCAGCCGCAATTTCGTATCGGGGTACCATCCACAGTGGCGGATCCATTTTCCGCAATAATTGGTAAGCCGGTTCATGGTAAATCCGGTTGCAGGAGGATACTTCTTAATTGAAGCAATTGAATTCTTCAATTCCTCCGAAAGGGCTTCATCGGCATCCAGCGAAAGCACATAATCAAAGGAAGCCATTGCTAATGCCCTGTTTTTCTGCTCAATATATCCATCAAAAGGATGCTGATGAAACATCGCTCCCTTTTGCCGGCAAATCGCTTCGGTTGAATCGGTACTGAATGAATCCAAAACAATCACTTCATCTGCAATCTCTATCACCGAATCGATGCAACGGCCAACCTGGCGTTCCTCATTATACGTAATAATTACAACTGAGATTCTGGCCATGATTCGTGTCATGTTGAATCGCAAATGTAAGGAGATTTGTAAATACTAATTAACCATAGATTCACAGATTCTTATTAATCCTGGCTAAATTGCAATTACGCTGATGCACTTTTACTAATTCTTGGAAAATAATTTCTTCAGCGACCTGGCAGAGTGCAAAGATTTCATTAAGGTGAAACTATCTTTTTATACCGAATCAGATTAATTATGAAATGCTATATTTGCATCTAAGTGGTGAAGAATCCCAACATATAATTTACCTGAATATCAACCTTAGAAATAAGAATAACCATGGTACTCTCTGCATGTGGATTAATCTGCGATGAATGCCCGTTTTACGGGAAAGAATGTGATGGTTGTAAAGCTGTAAAAGGACAAACTTTCTGGGCGAAGGAAATGATGGCTAATCATACTTGCCCCCTGTTCAACTGTTCTGTTATCGAAAAAGGATTCCAAAGTTGCGGCGATTGTGAAGAACTGCCCTGTAAAATGTTCCGCGAAATGAAAGATCCGGAAAGCTCTGAGGAAGAACATCAGCTTTCACTGGTGCAGAGGGTATCACGACTGCGGGCGAATTGATTTGGGGAATTATTTAGTGATGAGTGCCTGTGCTGAGTGCTCAATGCATGGTGCATGATGCATTATGCATAGTAATTTCAAATTCCCACATACTCGTCCCTCGTCCCCTGTCCCCTCTCCTCTGTCCCTTTTTACTAATCAGTACCTACAAAACCTTTTCCCTCCACCTTCCCTTCTTGAGGTACCAGTATGACAACACTCCCAACGATGCGCTGTAAATGAACTCTGCTGTCCATACGAGTTCAATTTTCAGATGCAGTTTTACGGCGACCAGCCAGGCAAATGTTAGGTAAACCGAAAGTGTAATCGCTTCAATTCCAAGGGCAATATTGGTGTTTGCAGTTCCCAGCACGCCGTTGAACAGGATGCTCATAATGGAAAAGTTGAATAATGCTATGAGAATTATATAATAGGAAGGAACCGTAGCTTCGATCAGGGAGAGGTCTGAGGTATAGATCGAGATGGCTTCGCGGGGAAATAGCGCTGCAAGAACTACTACTACTAACATCACCACCACGCTTAATTTTATGATCTTTTTTATGCTCGGAATCACCCTTCCCGGCATCCTTTCGCCTAATGCATTACTTACCAATGTGTTGGTAACTGCACACATCGCCCATCCG
>JANXXZ010000509.1 GCA_025350385.1 Bacteroidales bacterium | reverse complement strand
GTTCAAAAACCTGTTCCTCCTCTCTTTAAAAATGCTGCATTCTTAAATTTAGCTGGCAGTTACTTTTCGGCGCGAGATCAATAAACAATTAAATCAATTAGCTTTTAGGAGATTGAGAATGTGTGAATCATGTAACTCATTTCCTGAATTATGTAATAAAATGGTGATTGGCAGGTATCAACTTTACACTAAAAATACCTGAACCGATAGCGACGATAATCCCATATATCACTCACTGATAACTGACAGTCCTACAAGGTGTTGAAACTAAATGTACTGAATACGCGGGTAATCATGTTGCTGATTACAATCCTGTTGATGGTAATAAGTGTTCAGGCAGCTTATTTTTCATTCAAACCCTATACAATTATCCAGCCTGACGGAAATAAAATTGATTGTTTTGTTTCGGGTGATGAATACTTCAACTGGCTTCACGATAAGGATGGATATACCCTGATTCAGGCAGTGGATGGATATTATTATTACGCTGTAACTGTTTCGGGCGTGCTGAAACCAGGGAACTATATTGCAGGAAAAGTGAATCCGGCTGAAAAAGGTTTAACAGCCTGGGCAAAGATATCTGATGATGATTACCTGGTAAGGCGGAATCAATTCCAGTCGAATAACAACAGGGTGGTCACTTCCCCGCTTACCGGGATCTTGAATAATATCGTGATTTATATCCGTTTTTCCGATGATCCTGAATTCTCAGTTACACGCCAGTTTTATGATGACTGTTTTAATCTTTCTCCGGGTGTATCCCTGAAGTCTTATTATTCTGAGGTTTCCTATAACCAGTTAAACATCAATTCATCCCATTACCCGGCATGTTCAATGAATGTTAATCTCTCGTACCGGAATCCGCACCCGAGAGCCTATTATCAGCCGTTTAATGCCACTGCCAACCCAACCGGGTATTCCAATGACAACGAGCGCATAAGCCGGGAACATACACTGCTGAAAAATGCCGTTGAATGGGTAAGCATCAATTCACCTGTGCCGGCGAATCTCAATATTGATGCTGATAATGACGGAAATGTGGATAATGTGAGTTTCGTAGTAAAAGGCTTTAACGGAGCATGGTCGCAATTACTTTGGTCACATAACTGGCAGCTCTTTTCGTATAACGTATTGATCAATGGTAAAAGGGTATGGGAATATACCTTTGATCCTGAGTCGCAGATGGATGTTAAAACGCTCTCACATGAAATCTTTCACACCCTGGGTGCCCCTGATCTTTACCATTACAATAACAACGGTGTTCAACCGGCAGGCGACTGGGACCTGATGGAGCAAGGGTCAGGTCATATGGGTGCCTGGATGAAGTACAGGTATTCAAATCATACCTGGATCAGTGATATTCCGGAGATCACCACTTCCGGCACCTACTCGTTAAACCCGCTTTCAGAACAGGGCAGTAATTGCTTCAGGATAGCTTCACCCAATTCAGCTTCCGAGTTTTTTATCCTTGAATACCGTAAAGCGGAAGGATTATTCGAAGGAAATCTTCCGGGTTCAGGCATACTGGTATACCGGATCGATTCTACTTATACCGGTAATGTTACCGGGCCACCCGATGAAGTGTACATTTATCGGCCTAATGGTACAAAATTGTATAACGGAAGTCCTTCCAATGCAGCTTTTTCACTTGAAACAGGCCGTACGGCTATCAATGATGCTACCAATCCTGGCTGTTTTTTGCAGGATGGGGGAGCAGGCGGACTACAGATCTATGATATCAGCCAGGCGGGCGCAACTATCAGTTTTTCGGTGCAGATAAACGAAATCGGAGTTCCCGTAAACCTCAATGCTTCGCCACTGAGTTGTGTAGAAATAAGCCTTGACTGGCAGAAAAACAGCAATAACAATAATGTGCTGTTGGTTTACAATACCATTGATTCATTCGGATCACCCTTAAACGGGGCAATTTATAGTGCAGGCAATTCGCTGCCAGGCGGAGGTACGGTTCTTTATTCCGGAAATGGCAGCAATTACATCCATTCAGGGCTTACCGGCCATGCTACTTATTATTACCGGGCTTTCTCGGTTACAGCTGGCAATAGCTACTCAAACCATGCCAGCGCGAATGCAACAACCAATTGTGGCAGTTATTACATCCCCTTTGCCGAAAATTTTAATGCCACAGCGATTCCATCCTGCTGGAGTTTGCAGCATTCGGGAGCAGGTACAATTGATAACTGGGACGTAAGCCCATCGAACATGGCCGGAGGAAATGGCAACGAAATGAGGTCAACTTTTCAGCAGGTGAATTCCGGTATGACCCGCCTGGTAACTCCGGTGTTAAACACCACAGGCATGGCATCACTTAACCTCAGTTTCCGCCACACATTGGATGACTGGGCTCCGGGGGCAACGCTCCATGTGCAATCGAGCAGCGATGGTATAAACTGGACCAATGAAGCCTGGGCGCTGCCAACCAGTTCGAATAACAATGTAGGCCCGGTAGTTGTAAATACTACGATTCTTCAAAACCTGAACTCTCCGCACACATATATAGCTTTCACAGTTGAAGGAAATCTCTATTCATATGATTTCTGGTATATTGATGATGTTTCGGTTTCCTGCGCCGGAACGTTGCCTGTGCTTATTTCGGCAACGGCCAATCCTGCTGAAGGAGGAATAGTAACTGGTGCCGGAACCTATCTTTACGGGCAAGCTGTTGCCCTTACTGCAACTCCGAATGATGGATGGAATTTCCTGGGCTGGAGCGAGAATGGCGAAATTGTTTCTACTTCCGGCGTTTACTGTTTTAGTGCTTCTCCGCGTAACCTGCAGGCAAATTTCAGTAATTCCGAAGCAATGGTAGGATTAAGCGCAAGCCCGGCAATTGCCGGCACAACAAGCGGAGCCGGAATTTATCCGGTCGGATCCACTGCAACCATAAATGCTCTTCCAAATGCCGGTTATGAATTTGCCGGATGGTTAAATAACGGGAATATTGTATCCGAATCTTCTTTCTGGTCATTTACTGTCGTTGCAACGGTTAATCTTGTGGCTCAATTCAGGCAGCAGCAGGTTAAAATGTACACTATTTCCCTGGAAGCCCAGCCTGCTGAAGGCGGAAGAATTGCCGGCGGAGGCTCATATGCTTCTGCTTCAGAAATCACGATAAATGCGGAGCCCAACCCAGGATGGATATTTGAATCATGGGAAGAAAACGGTGCTGTCCTGTCGCGTCAGCCTGGTTTTACGTTTACTGTGGATCGAGATTACTCACTCGTGGCTGTATTCCGCGAGGTTTTGGGAATCCTTGCATCTGCTTCTCCTGAAATTGCCGGGAATGCTTCCGGAGGAGGTGAGTACTTGTCGGGTGACATGGCTACAGTACAGGCTTTTAGCAATCCAGGTTGGATGTTCTCCAGGTGGAGCCTGAACGATGTGGAGGTATCATCCGATTCAGTATATTCTTTCATAGCGACAACCGATTGCAACCTGAAAGCAATATTTGTTTCAGGAGTAGGAAAACCGGAAAATAAATCAACGGAAGTCAAGCTGTATCCCAATCCGGCTAAGGGATTGATTCATATCGCCTATACCGGGAATGATCCTTTAAGCGAAATTAAACTATTCAACTTTTACGGACAGATGGTTCGCCGTTCAGTTCTCTCTTCACCGGACAACCTATTTCAGACCGATCTCTCAGGTCTTGCAGCCGGTTCATATACTGCCTGCGTTATTACCCGGTCAGGGAAAGAGATAAAGCGTAAACTGCTGGTCCTGTGTTCGGAATAATCACTCCCGGGATTCAGTTTATATTAAAAATGGTTATACCTCACTTCCAGAGGTCAGAGACTTCGCAGCACTTTTTCCGTCGTTGCCAGCATCTCATCGGTGAAATCAAGGTGAGTTACAAAGCGAACCGTCTGGGGCGAAAGTGCCATTGAAAGGATATTATTCTTTCTCAGCTTAGCCAGGAACTCCTGTGCCGGGAATGAAGGATTTATGTTGAAAAACAACAGGTTGCTTTCATTGGGAATGATATCATCAACAAAAGGAAGTGTTGCAAGTATGCCGGCAAGTTGCCTGGCCCGGCGATGATCGTCCTTCAGCCGTTCAACATGGTTATCCAGGGCATGGATTCCTGCTGCTGCCAGGAATCCTGCCTGCCTCATACCCCCGCCAAATACTTTGCGGATACGGCGAGCCTTTGTGATAAATTCCTTTGATCCCATCAGCACGGAACCTACGGGGGCACCTAATCCCTTGGACAGACAGATGGAGATACTATCGAACAGCTTCCCGAAATCCTCAGGCGTTTCATTGGTTTCGACCAGCGCATTGAAAAGGCGGGCACCATCAAGGTGGTATTTGAGGCCGTTTTCCTTACAAACTTTGCCGATTGCGATTAGTTCCTTAAAATCATATATGGAACCGCCCCCCTTATTCATCGTATTTTCCACCGAAACCAGGCGTGATAAAGGACGGTGAACATCCTCCACCGGGTTGATATGAGCGCGGACCTGTGAGGCAGTGATACGTCCCTTGTCGCCTGGAAGCAGGCAAACCGAGGCTCCAGAATTCATGGCTATTCCTCCGCCTTCATAATAATAAATATGCGACAGTTCATTGCAGATCACTTCATCCCCGGGTTGTGTATGGGCTTTGATAGCGACCTGGTTAGCCATAGTGCCCGAAGCGCAGAAAAGCGCGGCTTCCATGCCAAACATGCCGGCAGCTTTTGCTTCGAGGGCATTCACGGTTGGATCATCACCAAAAACATCATCCCCCACAGGGGCTTTCATCATGGCTTCAAGCATTCCCTGGGTTGGGCGGGTAACGGTATCGGAACGGAGATCTATAATCATAGGGGAGTTTTTTATAGTTGACAATTTCATTCTAAAAGGAGTGAATGGGTGAGGGCGGGAGTGCGTGAGTGCGTGATGGAGTGATGGAGAGATTAGGAGAAATAATTTTTAAAAACGGAAACCTTCCAACCCTCCGACCTTCCAACCTTCTGACCTTCTGACCCTTCAACCTTGTTACCTGTTCTTTATCGCGTTAAGTAACTGACCGAGTGCCAGTTGTAAAACAGCCAATGTGCAACCGATGTTCATACGCATAAAACCCTCCCCGCCGGGGCCAAACATAACACCCGGGTTTAAACCTAATTTTGCCTGGCTCAGGAAGAAATTTTTCAACTCTTCATCGCTCATTTTTAGCTCCCGGCAATCAAGCCAGACCAGGAAGGTGGCTTCGGGACGGATCAACCTGACCTGCGGGATGTTTTCTTCCAGGAATTTATGCATGTAATCAAGGTTGCGTCCAAGGTATTCCATGAGTTGGCCGACCCATTCATCACCATGTGTATAGGCGGCTTCTGTAGCAATGTTACCAAGGATATTTCCTCCTCCGATGTGCAGATGATCAAGCACCTGTGTAAATTTTTTCCGTAGTGTTTCATCCGAAATAATCACAGCAGCCGTTGACAGGCCTGAGAGATTGAATGTTTTACTGGGAGCGATGGTAGTAATGGTTTTTGCCGATATCTCATCCGAAAGTGAAGCCAGTGGAATATGTTTGAAGGGTTTATAAACAAGGTCGCAGTGAATTTCATCGCTCAACATCAAAACATTATGACGCAGGCATATTTCCGCCAGTTTCAGCAGTTCTTCGCAGGTCCAGACACTTCCTCCCGGGTTGTGCGGGCTGGAGATAATGATCATTTTTGCACCGGCAGCAGTTTTCTTTTCAAGATCTTCAAAATCCATACACAGGCGGCCATCTCTTAGTACAAGTGGGTTATACACCAGCTTACGCCCATGATCCTTTACTGCAGTGAAAAAAGGGAAATAGACCGGCGGCTGCACAATGATACTGTCGCCGGGTACAGTAAAACCCAGCACTGCCATGTTTACGGCAGGCACCACGCCTGGGCTGAAGCTGATCCATTCGCGTTTTATCAGCCAGTTGTGGTTGCGACTGGTCCAGTCAATTATGGATGTAAAGAAACCTTCCTGCCGCACCGGGTATCCAAGTACTTCATGTTCAAGCCTTTTACGCAGGGAATCAATAACAAAGGGAGGTGTGTGGAAATCCATATCGGCTACCCACATGGGGATGAGATCATCCGATCCAAGGTATTCCTTTACTCCGTCATGTTTTATGCATTGGGAACCTCTGCGGTCAACAAATTCGTCGAAATTATATGTCATCGGGTGTAAAATAGTATTGGAATAAGCCTGCAAAGATACCGATTCTAAGGGAATTGCACTTTTTCATGTCATTTAAGCTGCTTTCGATCCCGCATACCCGCATTTGACTTATTTTTGTTTACTATCCATTAATCAGTTAGCCCGGTAATTTTTCTTTTACCGCAACGACGCAATGTTTTAAAACACCGAATGTAAACATTATAGAACGCAACGACCTGATTTATTATATTACTGGTAATCAGGTGATAGAAAATTATTAACGAACTATTACATTAAATAAACTCATGAGAAATTCACCTCTCTCATTACTGTCGCGCAAGTATTATTTTGATGATACTCCCTTTATAAAGCTGATGCGGAAACGCATTTACCATGTATTACTCATTGCCAGCAATTATGATTCATTTATCCTTGAAAGCGATGGACGGATTGATGAGCATATCTTTAACGAGTATGTTTCGCTGAACCTGCGCTACCCTCCGCAATTTATCCAGGTTCCTACTGAAGAAGAAGCCTTTACCGCACTCGAAAATGAAAATATTGACCTGGTGATCTGTATG
>JANXXZ010000493.1 GCA_025350385.1 Bacteroidales bacterium | reverse complement strand
CCTTATTAATGCTTATCCCCGTATTTTCACTCGGGCAATCAAAACTACCCAGCAGCGAAGCAAACGACCTGATGGCAGCAAAGCAGGTACTGATGCGTGTTATCGGGATGAAAGCCCAATCATTTATTTTTGAGAAGATCCCGTCGGAAAAGGGACTTGATGTTTATGAAGTCATTGCGCTAGGCGGCAAAGTCCTTGTAAAAGGATCAAGCACTATTGCCATGACACGCGGAGCCTATGATTACCTGCGCTCTGCATGCAATATTCAATATACCTGGAGCACCGACCAGGTTACGCCTCCTGTCTCATTGCCCGATCTGAACATTCCGCGTACCGTTTCACCCTATAAATACAGGCAATATTATAATGTTTGCACCTACGGTTACAGCACAGCTTTCTGGAAATGGGAAGACTGGCAGCGGGAAATCGACTGGATGGCATTGCATGGAATAAACATGCCATTGGCCATGGCAGGTCAGGAAGCCATCTGGCAGAAAGTGTATAAAGATATGGGTATGACGGATGCCGAGTTGTCATCCTATTTCGCAGGTCCTGCTTTCCTTCCCTGGCAACGTATGGGCAATTTGAACAAACACGGTGGGCCACTCCCCCAGGCATATATCAATGCTTCGCGCGACCTGCAGAAACAACTGATCGGCCGCATGCAGCAACTTGGAATGGAACCCATTGTTCCCGGCTTTTCAGGTTTTGTTCCGGAAGCTTACAAAAGATTGTTTCCTGACAGTAAGTTACTCGAAATTAAAGGATGGTGCGATTTCCCCGATGCCGATAAATCCTTCATGCTGTCACCCGGATCGTCGGATTTTGTAAACATAGGGAAAGATTTTATTGAAGAATACCAGAAAACATATGGGAAAGTCCATTATTACCTGGCTGACCTCTTTAACGAAAATGAAGTTCCGGTTACGAACGAAAACCGGTTGACTGAACTGGCTGATTTTGGCAAATCAGTATATGATGCAATCAATGCCGGCGATCCACAGGGAACCTGGGTGATGCAAGGCTGGCTGTTTTATAATAACCAGGCATTCTGGAACAAGGAAAACGTGAAAGCTTTCCTTAGTAAAATACCTGATGACCGAATGATAATAATCGACCTTGCAAATGAGGAATTCCACGGATGGGAAAAGCTGGATGGTTTTTATGGGAAACCATGGATTTACAGCACTATCCATAACTATGGCGGAAATTCACAGATGGTGGGAAACCTGCCTCTTTATGCCGTTGATGCTCCTGAAATGCTGGCCAATCCAAAACATGGCAATGTAGTTGGATTTGGAATTTCACCCGAAGGTATTGATAATAATGAGGTGGTTTACGAACTGCTTACGGATATGGCCTGGACCAGTAAACCGGTCAAAGTAAAAGAATGGATACAAACTTATATTAAACAGCGCTATGGCATCAAAGACAATACCTTGTTCCAGCCATGGCTGGCGTTGATTGAGACCGTGTACAGCACACCGACGGTGCATCCTAATAATGTGTATCAGCACAGGCCGTCATTGTCGCCTTCCACGAACCTTTCGGATAATCGCTCCTTTGATTATGCTGTAGCCAGTTTCCTTACTGAGGCTGATCCTTACATGACAAATCCACATTTCAGGCATGACCTGGTGCAACTGGTTGTTCAATATGCCGGCAACAAGGTGGATCTGCTTTTTAAAAGAGCTATTCTCCTTCACCAGCAAGGAAATGTTTCACAAAGCCAGCAGCTGTTCACCAAAGTAAAGGAACTCATGCTTATGATGGATGCCCTTACAAGTTCCCTGCCCGACCAACGGATGGAAACCTGGATTGACAATGCCCGGAAATGGGGGAAAACCCCTGAAGAGTCAGCCTATTACGAAGCCAACGCAAAACGCCAGGTAACCATGTGGGGAACCCCTGTGCTCAATGAATACGCATCAAAGGTCTGGAGCGGGCTTCTGCGTGATTATTATCTGCCAAGGTGGATGCTCTTTGCTGAATCATTAAAGGATGGTACAACCCCCGATTTTGATACCTGGGAAGAAAATTTTATCAACACACCCGGGCTCAGGACCAAAACACCGATTACAGGCGATCTGCTCACTTATGCACGACGGCTTTACAACACTGCCGGTGAGTATACACTCGCCAGCAGCGAACAGGTAGCAATTAAGGCTCAATACAAAGGCAACAACCAGGTAGAAGTAAGTTTCAGGGCCCTGGCCCCTAATCCAAAAGATGTCTTCACCGCTGTTCAGGCTACCCCCATAAAAAAAGGATTGGTTGCCCCTGCAATCATACAGGATAACGGGAAAGTAAAATCGGCACCAGAAAAAACCGAACCGGATGCAAAAATATTTTATACTACCGACGGGACTTCCCCTGCAATGGGAGCATTGAGTACTGAAAAACCGGTTTTACTGAATCTTCCGGCGACTGTAAAAGCTGCTGCTTTCTACGATAACAAACCATTCGGCGATGTTAGCTACCTTAAACTGCCGGTTTCCTATGGCAAGCCGGTCATGCTTAATCCGATGCCTTCACCGAAATATATGGCCAAAGGCAGTCTCAGTTTAAATGATTGTGTTTATGGCACCACCGATTTCAGAGCCGGCAACTGGATAGCCTATGAAGGTGATAACGCGAATACAACCATGAATCTTGAAGGAAGTTTCAACATTAAACAAGTCACCCTCAGCTACCTTGAAGATGTCAGTTCCTTGATTTATAGCCCGATAGCCATGATTGTCCTGACTTCTGACGATGGCTCAACCTTCAAACCGGTTTATACCCGTGATTTTGATGGCCGTGAGGTAAGTAAAACTGCTTCAATTAAAAAATGCACGGTTACATTCCCTGAAATTTCAGCGAAATATATCCGTGTTACAATGCTGAATCGTGGCACATGCCCCGAAGGTTCGGCCGGTGCCGGCAAAAAAGCATGGATGTTTGTTGATGAAATCTCAATAGAGTAAATGATCCTTCGAATCACTTCGGCAGAAGCCATACCGGGAGCGGTATGGTTTTTTTATTATTTGCCGAGAGCAATCAGAAACAGTCAGAAGGTATTTTCTCAATCCAGGAATGGTATTTATCAATTTGAAAATCACTAAAGTATTTAAAGATCAAATGCTTGATATGAAATTGGACGGTTACGCAATTTCAGGAATTTAAAATTAGCCTTATTCCCAATCAGCAATCATCGCAGCAATTTTTTCAAAAGCATCTTCATCCTTTATCACGTATTGTTCAGCTCCTTTTTGGATAGTTCGAAGAGCAACAGAATATCTTTCCTGGCTTGAAAGCATAATAACATGTATCTGATGATAATGCTTCTTGATAACCTGGAGTATTTCCATTCCATTGGCAGCATCTTTCTGCACTGAATTCAGGTAGTAGTCGAGCACAATAAAATCAGGATTTTCGTTCAGATTCTGAAGGCATTCCTCTCCTGTATTGAAAATCCGCACTTCATTTTGTATTTTTCGGGTCAGATAATCTCTTAATGCTTCGGTGAGCATGGTATCGTCATCAACAATAAAGATCTTCTTTGGTTTACTGTAATCCATAGGTCGTTTTATTTACAAAAATAAGATTTATTATCCATCAAAAGTGTTTTTAAGTTCAGCGGTTCCAATTTCCAGCAGTTGTGTGAGTTCTTCAACAATTTGTTTAACATCTTCAAAATTAGCGTTTTCTCTGCAAGTAAGTTCTAATCTATTTGCCACATCTTTTGCAAGATTCATCCCCATCATGATAAACTTTGTTTTGAAACCATGAACCTGGTTGGCAATTTCTGATAAGTCACTTTCAAGAAGTGCTGCGTTTAATTTTTCAATTAGTAAAGGTGTCGAATTCACAAAAATAGTAATGTACTTCTTCATCTTCGCAGTATCACCTTCACAAAAGTTTTCGAGGTATGTCAGATTGGTTACATTGGTGTAATCAGAAGGCTGACTTCCATTTTTCATGTAAGATATATCTTTAGTCTTAATCTTGATTCCCATCACTTCTGCAATACCACGAATCAATTGTGATGGGTTAAAAGGTTTGGGTATATAAGAGTTCATTCCTGCCAACCTGCATTTATCCAGGTCAGTTCTTAATACACTTGCTGTTAAGGCGATGATCGGAATATCCTTTTTGGGCGAAGCAAAATCTTCCCGGATATACTTTGTTGCTTCAAAACCATTCATTTCCGGCATTTGAACATCCATTAAAATCAAGTCGAAATCGTTATATCTCAAAGCTTCAATAGCTTCCTTTCCGCTTGAGGCTGAAAGGATAGAAACATCACACTTGGATAAAAGTGTATCGTGGGCAACAATGCGATTGTACTCATTATCGTCTGCAACCAGAATTTTCAATCCATTCAGAATGCTGCCGTCAATGTTTTCATCCGAATTAATCTGTTGTTGCAATCGCTCTGCTGAACCTTCTTCGAAACCAAGAATAAACGAAAAGACTGTACCAGCTCCTTCTTCGCTTTCGATAGAAATTGTACCACCATGCAATTCAACCAATTGCCTGCTTATTGTGAGCCCTAACCCTGTACCGCCATGTTTACGCGTATCGGATGTATTGGCTTGCGAAAAACTCTCGAAAACGGTTTCCAGCTTATCTTTTGGAATTCCAATGCCAGTGTCAATAATCGAAAACTGAAGATTGAAAATGGAAGCCGGATCATTGTCAAGTAGCCTTATTTTGATCTGAACACTGCCTTTTTCGGTGAATTTAATAGCATTACCTGCTAAATTCATCAGCACCTGGTTTATCCGGACCGGATCACCGATTAATACATCAGGAATGTTATTGTCAATATTGCTGTGCAAAAGCAAACCTTTTTCATCTGCTTTATGATTCAGGGTTATCAATACTTGTTCAACTGCGTCATGCAATGAGAAATCTATTTTCTCAAGTTCCATTTTACCGGATTCTATCTTTGATAAGTCCAGGATCTCGTTAATGATATGAAGTAAGATGTCTGACGATTTCTTGATTCCGACCAGGTAATGTTGCTGATCAGCACGCGGATTTTTATCAATCAATAAATTCGTCATTCCCATCACCGCGTTCATAGGAGTACGTATCTCATGACTCATGTTGGCAAGGAACTGCTGTTTGAATTTTTCACTTTGTTCAGCACGTTCTTTCTGTTCTATAATTTCCTCCTGGGCAGCCTGCAGGCGAACATTGGATTTTCGCTGGTTGTTAAAATTCCGGAACACAAAAAACAGCATTGCAGCAACCAATCCCATACCCAGGAATCCCATATAGGTAAATGTTTTCTGCTTCTGTAAATTAAGGTTGTTAAGGTGATTTTCTGTAGCATGTTGCAAACTATCAGCGGTCTGTTTTTTATCAAATTCGAACTTCATTGAAAGTTGATATATTTTTTTATCCTTTTCAAGATTAAAAATTGAATCCCTGACAGTTATATAGTTTTTATAACATTCCAACGCTCCTTTATAATCTCCGATCTGCTCCCAGCATGTGCTCATGTAAATGTAGAGATCCTGTAACTGATACAAATCACCGGTTTCTTTATGAATTGCTGCTGCACTGTCAGCATATTCGCGTGCCATCCGGATAGCTGATGCTTTTCGCCCGCCGAACATTTTATACAGTTCTGACCGATTGTCGTCGGTAGCCATCAGGAAATACACATAAGCGATTACCCCGTAGGCATAACCTACAGCTCTTTTTTCCTTTAATTCAATATGCACCTTTAATCCTTTAAACAAATACTCCAACGATTTGGAATATTTTCGCTCCTGGCGATAAAGATCTCCTATGTAATCATTATCGTAACCAATTTCGCTTTTGTTACCCGCTTGTTCATCGTTTTTTAAAGCCAGGTCGTAATAATACCGGGCTTTGATAAAACCCGATTTGTTTTGTCTGTACATGCCACCAATGGCGCTGTATGCCCTGGCAAGTCCGGTTTTATTACCTAATTCTTCATTTAGCTTTAATGATTTAAAAAAGTAATCCATTGTTTTAATGGAATCCGATTGGTTGTAATAAAAAAAACCGATTACCAGCAGGACTTTTTGCATCGCCATCTTATCTCCCAACTCCTGGCTGAGCTTTAACGATTTCTGATAAAATTCCAATGCTTTAGGAGGTTTGGAAAGCCTCAGATATATGTCACCAATATTGATGAAACACTTGGCAATTTCATTTTTAGCTCCTGATTCTTCAAATATTTTCAACGCTTTTAAATAATAATCCAGTGCCTTAGTATAATCAGTTTTAGCAAAATGATAATTAATTCCCATATTATTGTATGCCTTGGCAATTCCATATTCCCACTGAATTTTCTTTGAAAGTTCCAATGCCTGGTGGCCATATTTAATTCCTTCATCAGCATTAATAACATAGCATGTAACACACAGGTCGTTAAGCAGAACGACTTTGTTCGTATCTTCTTTAGCTTTGGGCAATCGGTTCAGCAACGAATCAATGCGATCCTGTCCTTTTTTTTGAGAAAAAGAATAAGGCGCAATTAGTGTAATTGCTGTTAACAAGAGAAATATTCTTTTCATATTTCTATCAGGCTAAATTCATTCTGATTGTGCTCAGAATTAATGTTTTGCAAGAAGTGATGATTTTAATTTTACTTCACGGCATTATATATTTTGATTAAATCCTCATCATTTGGGATAAAAGATGTACTAATGAAATTACAGACCCATTTATTCCTGGTTTTGACAAAATGTGTCACATGACGTACCGGTATTTGTTTATTCCAGGAAAAAAGAACTGATCTACAACCATTGCTGAATTCCTGCCAGTATCAAAGTGAATTTCACGTTTGTCAACAGAAATATTTGGAGAAAATGAAGTATCAGCAAACATCTCAGTCATCAGTTTTGAATAAGCGGCTTTGTCCCATATGTTTCTGGAATCAGTTCCACAAAAGAGGCCGTCATCATCCATTAACGATAAGAAAGACTTAATGTCCCGGGTATTGTATGCCAGGTAGATCTTTTCCAGGGTTTCGGTCAAATCCTTTTTCGAAGTTGAATAGTCAATGGCTTTGGTTTTTGACTGGGCCAGCGTTATATTAATAATTGCTAAACATAATAAAGACAGGAAAAGAACCTTTTTCATCTTGATTTGATTTTAGATTTCAAGGATTTGAGTAAAGTATTTAGTCTGGAAAAGAATTTTGAATTCCAGATGGTTGATTAATGTCCTCCAGGTACAGCACCATCAAAGAGTCTCCATTTCCAATCGTTTTTCACTTTTACAAGAATTCCCGTAAACCGGTACGGAAATTTTGCGGTTTTGCCTTTATCAGTGCTTACGATCATAAATCCATCCATAAAAACCCAGGCAGTATTCCCATTTGAATCAATATCAACCCTGCTCATTTCCCATGAAAAACTCCGATGAGCGAACAGCATTTTCATCCAGCCTTCGATTTGTTCTCTGCCTTTGAACACTTCTCCGCTATCAGATCCAACTACCATTACCTCAGCAGACTTGTCAAATAATTCCATGGTCTGGCCGATATCACTGCTCTTGCATGATTTATTCCATAATTCAAGTGCCGAAACTATTTCTTTCATCACTGCTTCTTTCACAGCTTTCTGCTTGTCTGCCAAACTATACTGTGCAAGAAGCGTTACAGAATTGAAAAAGCAAATTAATAACCATATTACTGTAATTGATTTCTGCGTTTTATTCATTTTGTTGTATTTAATTGTGATTTAATTTACCACAAATACGATCTATCGTGTTAAGGGTAAATGGTTGATCATGATTTAATGGATCAGTGTAATTCTGGTATCAGGAAAATACATTAATATCTGAAACTTTTCTGATCTTATACAAATCTGTATCATATGCAAATATACAGATGTTTTAATATAAATAATTCCTATCTCCAAAAAGACTCATCGATCATTGGCTTGCAACCATGCAAAAAATCGAGGGTCGTTCAATAGCCTAACCAGGAATCCAGCAAGATGCCTGATAATTATTTCAACTTTTTTCATAATTTCGTTTTTTATCCATCAATAACAATAATTTCCTTACATCTTGCATGAAGCGTATTCTGATAGTTGGATTCTTCTTGCTCCTCCTGGTGATCCCATCATCCCCTGGAAGCGCCCAGTCATCCTTCCTTATCACGAATTATAACAAGCAGGAATATGCTGCAGGCAGCCAGAACTGGTCAATTGACATTGACAAACGAGGCTTTGTTTATGTAGCCAACAATAACGGGCTGCTGGTTTTCGACGGAACCCACTGGAAACTTTATAGTACCCCTGGGCAATCCATTGTACGGTCTGTTTATGTCAGCCCTGATCAGCGGATCTATGTTGGTTCATACGAAGAGTTTGGTTACTGGCTCAAAGATCAGAGCGGTAAAATGGGATATCATTCATTGAAATCGCTTTTGAAGAATTATACATTTCACAACAACGAAATCTGGAAAATCGTTCAGGCAGGGAATAAAATATATTTTCAAAGTTTCTCATCCCTTTTTGTTTATGATCAGCAAAAGGTAAAGAGCATTGAACTGCCGGGAAATATCGTGTTCCTGCTCAAAGCTGCGAACAGGCTGTTTGTGCAGGCTGTGAACGGCGCCTTGTATGAGCTTAAAAATGATATCCTGGTTGAAATACAGGGAAGCAGGATACTTGCCGGCACTGAGATAAAGACAATATTACCTTTTATAAGCAATACCCTGCTGATCGGCACTACCTTCAGGGGATTATACCTATACGACGGAAAGGTTTTTAAACCCTGGAATGTCCCGGCAAATGAACTGCTCAGGAAGTACCAGGTGAATAACGGCATTATTGCAGGCAATAAACTGGTGATCGGAACCATTGTAAAAGGAGTTTTCATTCTTGATTTCCGGGGAAATATCCTGA
>JANXXZ010000467.1 GCA_025350385.1 Bacteroidales bacterium | reverse complement strand
GAACCAAGGAACCGGGAGCAACCGGAGATCCCCTATATCTTGATATTAAGGATGTGTTCTATGAGAGAGAGAATCGACCGTTGATTGTTGGAGGTCGTTATGGTCTCAGTTCAAAGGATACTACCCCGGCCATGATGATTTCAGTTTTCAACAACCTGAAAATGAATGAGCCGAAAAATCATTTTACAGTAGGTATTGTTGATGATGTTACATTTACTTCACTGCCTGTACTTCCTGAGATAGACCTCGCGGATAAGGGAACCTTCCAGGCAAAATTCTATGGACTTGGCTCAGATGGCACGGTTGGGGCGAATAAAAACTCGATCAAGATCATTGGTGATACAACAGACAAATATGCTCAGGCTTACTTTGCATACGATTCAAAGAAATCAGGAGGAATAACTACTTCACATCTTCGTTTTGGAGATAAACCTATCCGTTCCCCTTACCTGGTAAATACCCCGGATTTCGTTGCTTGCCATGTTCCGGCTTACCTTACAAAGTACAATATGCTCAAGGGGCTGAAAAAAGGTGGCACATTCCTGCTAAACAGCATCTGGAATGCTGAGGAAACCAAAAACCGTCTCCCTGATCACATGAAGAAGTATCTTGCCGAAAACGAGATTAATTTCTACATCATTAATGCAACCATGATCGCCGAAGAAATCGGCCTTGGAAACCGCACCAATACTATCACCCAGGCTTCGTTTTTTGCAATTTCCGGTGTAATCCCCTATGATCTTGCTCTTACTGAAATGAAGAAAGCGGTGAAGAAATCATTTGGCCGAAAAGGGGAAGAAATTGTAGCTATGAATATCGAAGCAATCGATAGGGGAGCCGCAGTTGAAAAAGTGGAAATTCCCGTAGAATGGAAGAATATTGTTGTATCTGTGGCAAAAGATACCCGCGACATTCCTGATTTCATCAAGAATCTTGTGGAGCCTGTTAATGGTATGCTTGGAGATGACCTTCCGGTTAGCGCTTTCCGGGGGCGCGAGGACGGAACCTTCCCTGCCGGTACTGCTGCTTACGAAAAACGTGGGATTGCCGTTAATGTTCCCGAATGGAAACCGGAAAACTGTATTCAGTGTAACCAATGTGCTTTTGTTTGTCCTCATGCAGCTATTCGCCCTTTCCTGCTGAATGAAGCAGAAATGAAAGGGTTTTCATCAGATACAGCAACACTGAAAGCAATCCCTAAGACTTTTGACGGGTTACAATTTCGTATCCAGGTGAGCCCGATGGATTGTACCGGCTGTGGTAACTGCGCTGATACCTGTCCTTCAAAAGTAAAAGCTCTTGTGATGCAGCCGCTTGATTCGCAGATAGGTGAAAATGTAAATTGGGATTATGTATCCAAAAATGTGACCTACAAAGACACGCTGGCTCCAAAAGAACAAAATGTAAAGAACAGCCAGTTTGCTCAACCCTTATTTGAATTTTCAGGTGCATGTTCCGGTTGCGGTGAAACTCCTTATATTAAACTCATAACCCAGTTATACGGCGAACGCATGATCGTTGCAAATGCTACCGGTTGTTCATCAATCTACGGTGGTTCAGCACCTTCAACCCCTTACACTACCAATGCCGAAGGTTGCGGTCCGGCATGGGCAAATTCATTGTTCGAAGATAATGCTGAGTATGGATTAGGTATGGCGCTTGGCGTTACGAAGTTACGCACACGAATTGCCGAGCGAATGGATCTCATTATCAATGGCAAGTACAGTGAAGAGTTGAAACAAGCCTGCAGTGAATGGATTTCCGGAATGGACAATGCCCTGAAATCAAAGGAAGCAACTGATAAAGTATTGCCGTTTCTGGAAAAGGAAAATGACATTCTTTGCAATGAAATAATTGCCCTCAAACAGTACTTAATCAAGAAATCAGTATGGATGTTTGGCGGTGATGGTTGGGCTTATGATATTGGTTATGGCGGACTTGACCATGTGCTTGCCTCGGGTGAAGATGTCAACGTGTTGGTGCTTGACACCGAGGTTTATTCAAATACAGGAGGCCAGGCTTCAAAATCGACGCCCGTGGGTGCAGTTGCAAAATTTGCCGCTTCAGGCAAGAAGGTTCGTAAAAAAGACCTTGGTATGATGGCCATGAGCTATGGTTATGTATATGTGGCCCAGGTAGCTATGGGGGCCAATCAGACCCAGTTCCTGAAAGCACTTCGCGAAGCCGAAGCATATCCGGGGCCATCGCTCATTATCGCCTATTCAACCTGTATTAACCATGGATTGCTTGCAGGTATGGAAAAGGCCCAGGATCAGCAGGATAAAGCAGTTAAGGCAGGATATTGGGCTAACTATCGCTTCAATCCGATGCTTGAAACTGAAGGTAAAAACCCGTTCCAACTTGATTCAAAAGAACCTGATTTTACGCTTTTCCAGGATTTTCTGAAATCAGAGGTCCGTTATACGTCTCTCATGAAATCCTTCCCGGCCGAAGCTGTTGAACTGTTTGAAGCAGCTGAGAAGAACGCCTTATGGAGATACAATTCCTATAAACGGCTTGCCGAAATGGAACCCGTAAAATAATTACTGTAAGCTTATTTAGTGAAAGCCGGTTTCCTGTGAAGCCGGCTTTTTTAATGTTTGGAGATAGATTACGTTTATATCTTCACTCCTGAACTTCCAGTCTTTACTTTTTGTATCTTGCTTTACTTTTAGAAATATTTCCTTTTATCGGGACAGCCAATAATCACCTCATCCTTATGAAAACATCCATCCTTTTATTAATCAGCCTGTTTTCTCTTATAGCCCAAAGTTATTGCCAGCAGGATGTCTGCGAGGTTCTAATGCCTGAATTATTCGGTAACTATAAGGGCGATTGTAAAAAAGGACTGGCTCATGGTGAAGGTACTGCCGAAGGAACCGATTCCTATACAGGTCATTTTAAAAAAGGGTTGCCCGATGGGGAAGGGGAATATCATTATAAATCGGGGGAAATATTCATTGGAAGATGGGTGGCAGGTAAAAAAAACGGTAACGGAAGACTGATTGTCCGGCTTGCTTCGGGGAAGGACAGTATTACCGAAGGTGTCTGGCAGGCCGATAAATATATTGGGAAAGCGAAAGGACCTGAGTATATAATTTCAGATCAAAGTGGGAGCACATTTCCGCGGATTCATAATCTTGGCCCAGGGAATAAGATTGAATTAACCATTGAACACCCGCTTGGGAATAATGTGATCCGTAATGTCCGGATTATGTATGTAGGATCAGCTACTACAAAAGAGTATTACGGAAGGCGTGTCTATGAAGATGTCACATTCCCGTTCGAATTATCAATATCCTATTCCGCTCCAAATAAATTAGGTACAGGAAGCATTGATTCATCTATAAGAGTAAAGATTCTTAAACCTGGTTACTGGAGTATAATCCTGAAAAACTGATCTGCATGAGATCTTTCTTGCTTGCAGAATATAAAGGCTTCACAGGTAGTGAAGCCTTTTTGATCTAATGACAAGCAATCCTGCAAAGTTAATCACCCATTCTGAAATAGCAGGCTATGCATCCCGGCAGTTATTTTATTTCGATCTCATAGGGCATCAGGGCCTGAACCCCCTGCATGCGGCTCATGTTTTTTAAATATGCATAGTAGGAGTATGCAGGACCAAGTTCTTTCTTCAGCATGACAGAAGTGTTATCTCCACTCAAGGTTTCAATGATCTGCGTAAATGGATCTTTCTGTTCGGGCAGATTCATCAAACGGTATTTTTCGATTTTAGCCAGTTTGGCCGCTGCTTTAATGGCATCATTCAGCCCTCCGAACTCATCAATCAGACCGATAAGTTTGGCGTCAGAGCCACTCCATACACGTCCCTGCCCAAGGCTATCTACCTGGCTGACTGCTAATTTCCGGCCTTCCGACACATGTGTAATAAATGTTGAGTAAATATTCTCTATATCCCTGGTGAGAAAGGTCTTTTCGTCTGCCGTCATCGGTCGTGTGATTGGAATATAATCGGCATAAGTATTTGTTTTCACGCCATCGAATGTTATACCAAGGTTTTTACTGAAGAACTGCTGTGTATTCGGTATAATACCAAAAACCCCAATTGAACCTGTGATTGTATTAGGGCTGGCAAAAACTTTGTCAGCCGCACATGAAATATAATAACCACCCGAGGCAGCAACATCACCCATAGAAACAACGACAGGTTTTGCTTTTTTAGCTAACACCATTTCCCGCCAGATCACATCCGAAGCCAGTGCGCTTCCACCCGGTGAGTTTACTCGGAGAACAATGGCTTTAACGTTGTCATCAAGGCGGGCTTTACGGATTGCTTTTGAAATCCGCTCCGATCCGATATTCTGATCATCACCATCACCGCTGATGATGTTCCCGCTTGCATAGATTACAGCAATCCTGCTGCTTCCTGAATATTCATTTTTTTCAACGCCGGGTGCATCGGCATACCTTGACAACTTCATAAATTTAATTTCCTTGACCGCAGAGGCGCCGACGCGGTTTTTGATTTCATCCAGTAATTCATCTTTATAAAACAGCTTATCGACAAATTTCAGATTGACTGCATCCTGGGGCGTTTGTACCTGGAACTTATCGGCAATCAAGGTGAGTTGTTCCACAGGTATCTTCCGTGTTTCCGAAATACCTTTTAGCATCTGCCGCCAAATAGCCGAAACATAGGAGAGTGTCTGCTCCTTGCTTGCATCACTCATCTTATCGAGAATGAAAGGTTCCACGGCACTTTTGAATTTGCCGTGCCGGATCACCTGAGCCTCAATATCCAGCTTTTCAAGCATGCCTTTAAAAAACATGACCTTGCCTGATAAACCCTTGAATTCCATATTACCGGCAGGATTGAGGTAGATTTTGTCAGAAACCGATGCCAGGTAATAGGATTTCTGGCTGTACATTTCGGAATAACTCACGATAAACTTGCCCGATTTTTTAAAATCGAGCAATCCGTTTCTTATTTCCTCTAATGTTGCAATTCCTGAAGGGATTGAAGACAGATCGAGGAAGATCCCTTTCACCTTCTCATCTTTTGAAG
>JANXXZ010000401.1 GCA_025350385.1 Bacteroidales bacterium | reverse complement strand
CCTTTGCTGCGTATATTTGCAAAGCCTTTATTGTCAACACCCCGTTCGTAAATGATTCTTGATAATTCGGTTTCGGTAGCTGCAAGTTTTTCCCTTGCATGCAAACGTTCCATGAGGTGGATACGTTCCTCAAGAAGTTCTTGTTTTCGGGTTTGTATAGCAAAATAGCTTTGAGCAAAAGCTATTTGTTCTTTCTTTGGGTCGCCGTTTTGAGCAATAAGATAACAGGCGTAGCGGGTGAGCATAATATCATCAACTTCTCTTTTAGCTCCTTTGCCGAGATCGATCATTTTGTTGACGTCAACGAAATGATCGGAAACCTCTTCGCCAGTGGTTTTACAGCTTTCTTTCGCTTTTTCGACAGCGTTTAAAAAATTTCGCCAATCGGCATATCCCAATAAGCCTTGCAATTCGCGGGCAAGCCAGTATTCAATACCTTCCTGTTCGTAGGCATATTCTTCAAAGGATTTATTTAGCCTGGTGATAGTTTCGTTTTCCATTTTAAAGGTTTTATAATTCGACCGTCAGATGAATCACCAAATTTAGTAAAACAAAGCTAAAGACTTCTTACTATTGATTGAAAGTTGCAAACATTGCAAAGCTTGCAAAGTCTGCAAAGGTTGCAATAATCGCAAAAAAAGCCTCCCGGAGGAGGCTCTTGAGATTGGTCAAGTGATATACTACATGCGCTGGTAATGACCTGCTTTAATCCTGGTGAGAGTTACCCCGGTAGCTGAACGAAGGACATCATCTACGGTGCGTGGTGAAAGTTTGAACCGTAACCCGATTTCGGTAGATTCCTTACGAGTAAACTCCTTTGGTAAGGCTTCAAAAAACCTGCGTTTACCATCGCCCGAAAGAAACTGCATCGGTTCACTTTGTTTCGGCAGGTTGTTAAACATCAGCAAGCTATGGGCCAGATAGGTTTGTACTATCTGGAGAACAGAATAGAAGTCTTCATCGGTACAAATCATAGTAGGTGAAGTTTCTCCGTTTTCGTATTTACGCAAAGCAGTAAATATCATGCACATCCTAAAGAAAATCATACCCATGCGGTAAACCACACCTGCAGCATCTTCGCTTGTGAAGGTAACGACATCCGAAAGCATGAGGGGAAATTCTGTATTGATTATATCCCACTGTGAGGATGTTAATTCAACGGTAGTTGGGGATAATTCCAGGTGGCTGATAATTTCCAATACCTGTACTGAAAGAGCTTCGAAATGGTCGTTGTAAACAATGCCATTGCTACGGGGTGAAGGGTCCTGCCATTCAACTTTGTTTTTATACGCATAGAACAGAAACCGGCTGAAAAGTCCATCCTCGGCAGAGGAAAGCAAACGCGGAGCCTGTGCTGGCGTGCCGGATAAGGCCACAGCCAGACGAGGTTCGTTGATTTCGTCGTATTGGTTGTCAGTTTTGCGTGTGCTGGAAACCGTTTCGTGGTGGAAAGCAGCACGCAGGATGGCTGAGTAATCGCCCCAGTCCTGCTTTTTGGCACCACTCATGGTATCGGCTTCCGTTTCGCAAATGATGCCCTGACCTTCGTTCGACTTTAAATGTTCAATCATCCTGGCTTTGCTGCAATCGGCAGGAATAAAGAGAATTTTAAAGGGTGGCGCTTCCGGTTTTTCGGTGGAAGGTTCACCCTTTTTCCTGTTGCGTTCCATCATTTTGAAATCATCCATTTCATTCTGATAGATTTTTTGAGCGTCGCGGCTTTGCTGCAATATATTCTGGTGGTACTTTTCAGCCAGGCGTTTGGCGTTTTTCAACACTCCTTTACCACTTGCTGCCGGAGCAATAATGAATGTGTAGAGATGCGGGTAAACTCTTTCCTGAAAATAGATACCCGTTACATTGGGTAAACATCCACTGATGATAGCAATAGCACCGGTAAAGAAAACGTCCTTTTTGCGCTTGTCGGTAAATGCGCTGGCACCTTGTTTGAGTAAATCAGGCAGTGCTTCGTACACTTCATCCGGAATGGTGGGAGTAGTTTTGAGATAATCTTCCAGTGGATCTTCATCTGTATTTGCCTGGTTTTGTCCGATGGGTTGGGAGTCGGGAGGCTTTGCAGAGTTTGCACGGTTTGCAGACTTTGCAAACTTTGCAAATTCAACGGAGTGATTAAAATAAGCACTCCGGACAGAGGCTTTTATTTCTTTTTCAGGAAGGCTGAAATGCTGAGAACAAAGTTCAAGAGTAGTATCTTCGGAGAGACCTGCCCTGTTGCAATTAGATGCCAGCAGATAAATATAATTATTGCGGTTTCCATCGGAATATGTTTCTTTGTTATTAGTGAATTGCATTTGTTGTTCAAAAATGAACAGAGCACTGAGGTCCTCCGGTTCCCTTGGAGGAAGTGAAGAGGCAGGTGGAGGTAAAGGCTTTGGAATACTTACTTCATTAGCCGTTTCCGAGAGTTGTACGAGGAACTTTTCGTTGTTCAAGTTCTTGTATAAATCGGGATCGTAGCTTACAAAGCAGAGCCTGGTGATATCCTTGCATTTCGGATCGCAAAGAATACCAAGGCTGTTTTCGTAATAGTCCTGGACTTGCCGGTAGGTAAGATCGTGATGCACTTCGGTTGTATTGACTTCAATCAAAACTTTTAATCCGTTACCACTTGGACTGCGAAAGCAGCCGGAAGTGTATGGGATTTGAGCAACCCTGGCTTTTATTTCATCCAGTTGTTCCAGAGTAAGTTTGTCGAAATCGAGATGGACAAAGCCACTGTATTGTTTGAGGAGGTTGGCTTTTCGTCCACCCTCATACGTGCCTGAAGGAGTGAAAGCCGGGAGCTGCTTTTTAAGCTGGTCGGCTTTGTCAGTTTCGCCGTAGTCAATACAAGAACGGATGCGTTCAACCTCCGTCCTGTATTTACCGGCTTTGATGTCGTTAAGGATCAGGATAAGGGACCTGTCCTCAACCGGCTGGTTAAATCCTGTGAAGATGGTTGATGTAGCCATATCAATTAGGATTTAGCCGGTTTGTGGTGCTTTTCGAGCAACGAAAGGATGTCGGAGAGACGGTAATACATTTTGCATCCTACCTGGGAGTAAGCAATTATACCCATGTCGCGCCACGCCTGAGCGGTGCGTTTGCTAATATTCATTACCTGAATAAACTCCTGGTTGTCGAAGAAGACCTGGTCAGGGCATGACTGTTGCTTTTGAGCCAGGATTGTTTCGAGACGTTTGAGCCGTTCCATCACGTTGTCGAGAGGTTCGCGGCAGGTTTTACAATGGTCCATGCCTATTTCCTCCGTGAATTAAACAGTTTCTCGTTTACTTCATGTTCGATTTCCTCGCTGGTGGATTGGCGGTTACGTTGCAACCAGGCATCAAGCTCGGTACGGTTGAAATACAATTTCTTACCCTGTGGGCAGAAATGTGGTATTTGACGCGTGCTGGTTAGCTTGTAGAGGTGGGAAGGACTTACATCGAGATAGGAGCAAGCCTCGTTAAAGTTTAATACTGTTTTTTGCAACAGGTTTTGCTCATCTAGCTTATTAGCTATCTCGGAGAGCTTGTCTAAAATCAATTCTTCTTGTGACATTGTTTCGTATTTTAAAATTTGAAACAAAAGTCATAAGTGACTGAAATACAAAGTTTAAGAGGTTAAGCCCTTACTCAGATACATGAATAATCTGAATGTTTTTTATTGCATTTGTTTAAATATTTTGTCAATAGTACCCTTTTCCTTGGGTTCTAATTTATTCTTTGAGTTACTGGCTGAAAGGTTGTTAGCGGAAATTAATGTGTCCTTTTTGGAATAGAAGATTTGTGATTTTGCAATATTTGCCAAAGAAAGATTATTAAAATATGGATTGAATTTATCAATGATGTACCGGAAATGTTTGGTTTCACATCCTAATTGAATTTTGCTACATCCAGGAGTAAGGTTCGATGCAGTCAGCACTTTGAGTATATCTTCAGGAGTATTAACTTCTTCATTAACTAATTCGACTTGAAAGCACAGCTGATTGACTACATACCTGAGCTTTTCTAAATTGTCCCTAAAGCCAAAGCTAATTCTATCCTGATCCGGAATGTCCAATTCTGCTTTTATTTCTACCGGCTTCAGATCGATCATATTAAGGTTTGATTCTTCAAGGTCAAGCAGGTAGAAATCTTCGAGGTTGATTATGCTTACAAGACTGCTTCTAAAATGTTCCTGAATGCTGAAATAAAGCTGAATCAGGCAATGTTTCAAATAGTAAAGTGCAAAGTGAGTGAGTTCGCTATGTGAATCAGGTGGTGTTTGGAATCCCTGCTCAATCAATTCAATTCCTGTCTGTTTTGCTAAAACTCTGATATTAGTCAAGGTTTTGCCCACATGGTATCGGATATCGATTAAATCGGTCCAACTCACTGACAAATTCAGGAAAGCATTATAACTCCGGAGTGTTTCTCCGGTTATCAGCAGGTAATAAAAGTTTGTAACTGCATCCTTGTATTTGGGCAATTCAATATCGAAAGGAAGTGGTTTAAGCAGGTCGAAATCTTTTGGCTCATCGTTGAGCAACTTTTTTACGGATGGGAAGTCGGAGAGGAGGTCAGTGAGTTGCTTAACTAATTCTGAATTGGTTTTAGGTGAAGCTGCTTTCGCAGCTTTCACCAAACCGGTAAATAATCTTGTGTTGCTGGTGTCTATTTTCCATGGTTTCAAGGAACCATGCAGAATACTATCTAATATCTTGACTTCCATATAAAACCTATTTCAATTGAGTGAGCAAGTTAGCATATTCCAGCTTTACTTCGTCTCCAAAGCTATCGAGATAATTTTCGGTTACCAATTCTGAGCTGTGTCCCAGACTCTCTTTGATAAATGCAGTTGAAACTCCTTTTCTTTTGAGGACAGTTGAAAATGAATGACGGGCAGCATACGTGCCGATTTTCATATTGATTTCTTTCTCAACCCGGATTTCTTCCATGTGTTTGTTAACCCATTTGATAAATCGCTGACAACGGTGCTTGATGGTGACTGCATTTAATCCTTCTTCAAGTATTGGAAACAAGTATGGGTTGTTTGGATCTGTATTTTTTTGCCTTTCAATAATTTCAAATGCTCGTGGATTCATACCAACCTTTATAGGGCGCAAATCTTTCTTTTTAGTGCGGATGGTTTTTTGACGATTAAAATAGATGTAATTGCCCATTATGTTACCTGGCTTGAGGTGAGCAATGTCGGTGAAGTTAATCCCATTACAGAGGTAAGAAAAAATCCAGAAATCAATAGCCTTTTGCTTTGCCGGTTCCGTGGAGGTATAATCCAAAAGCTTTTGAAGATCATCGGATGGAAGTGCTTTTTTAATGTTCCTGCCAGCTGGGATTTGATACTTTTTGAAAGGGTATTTTTCAGATGACAGCATGTTGTTGTCAATTGCCTGGTTAATGATGGCTCTGAGCTGACGCATATACATACTGATTGAAGTCACTGATTTTCCTGCTTTTGTTAAATGGTTTTCATAGGATGTCAGGAACTCAGGCGTAATATCATAGATTGTAAGGTTTTTCCTGAACTCGGAGATTGAATTAATGGTTGTCCTGTAGGCTATTGCTGTGCCAATCTGGTCGTTCTCTTTCAGGGTTTTGATGTATCTGTCAAACCAATAAGAGAGTTTTGAGATATGTTGCTCAGAAGAGTTTGGGCTCTTTTGGAAAAATGCTTGTTCAAAAGCCACTATTGAAAACGGATGGATTTTATCAATGATATCCTGGGCTTTGGTTTCAATTACCTTCAGGCGCGCTTTGAGCGCTTTAAGGTCGGCATCGCGGAGGTTGGAGGCGAACAGTTTTTCCCACTCCTCTTTAGTGACTGATTCTTTGATACCAAATTTTTTCTTGCCTTCGCCATAATAAATGTTTAACTTTACGGGGTATTTACCATCCTTGTTTGCCTTGGTTCCTTCTATTACAAAGCTTACTGTTGCTGTGTTTTCTATCATAATACAAGTATTAAAAATGCGACCAAAAATGCGACCATATCGATACACAAAGATAGTAAATAAGAGATAACAAAAACAAATAAAGGAAAAATAAATATTGATTATCAGTGCGTTAAGTAGCAAGGATAGACATAAACAATCAAAGGAAAGGTAAATTTATGCCTTACAAGCAGAGGGTCCTTGGTTCGAATCCATGTGCTCCCACTTTAAAAAAGCCACAGAATAGTTCTATGGCTTTTTTTATTAGATTTGTAACGAAAACGGGAGTTTAGCTCAGTTGGTTCAGAGCGCATGCTTCACACGCATGAGGTCGGCAGTTCGAACCTGCCAATTCCCACCGGACCGGCCACTCTATGCAGTGGCTTTTTCTATGTTGTTGTTGGTTCCAGGAGTTGAGGTATTGGATTGTTTGATTATAATTTCAAAGTTCAGGAAATGGCACGCAGATGACGCTGATTAAGCGGATTGACGCGGATGTTTTTCAGCGTTTATTATTGTTTTCTGGATTATCATACTGTTTCCCGAAGGATTGCGTAAAAGTTCCCGCAGAGTTGCGCAGAGGTTACTGCGGAGTTACGCAGATAGTGCGCAGATTAAGCTGATTAAGCGGATTTACGAGGATGTTTTTCTGCGGTTATCCTTGTTTCCTGCGTAATCAGCGTTCTGTTAGGCACTATTCACTATTCACTAATCCCCCTTCAACTCTCTTCCCATCAATATACCTGTAAACCATTAACCCGATAAAAGCGCCCGTTAGGTTGGCAAGCATGTCCTTAAAATCGAAGGTCCGGCCATTATGCATGGTGCGCTGCAGTATTTCCATCAGTACACCCCACATGAAAACGCCTGCCAGCAACAGGTACAATGGACCCATACGTTTGCGGCTGATATCCAGGCTCCAGCAAGCAAGGCAGGAAAGCCCGAAATACATACAAAAATGAGCTATTTTATCAACACCTTTGAGCACCGCAATGTCCGGTAAATCATAGGATGGCATCAGGGAAAGAACCGCGATAAGGCCCAGGTACATAAGGCTCAGCGTCCTGCGTAACCACAGTTTAAATGAAAAAATAAATGATATCATATGCAAATTTACTACTTTTTATTCTTATAGTCAGGAAGTGTGAAAGATATGTCAATAGTAAAAACATCCCGCGCTTTCATCCAGGATAATTAAATCACATAGCACCGTAAGGCACATAGTTTTAATCTATTTGTATTTCCTATGTGTTATTCTTTTTTAGACCACAAACGGGAGGCTAACCTGGTTGAATCGGGCAGCCTGAAAATAAAAATACCTCCATGTGGAGGTATTTGCTATTTTTACGAACCTGTTAACAGTAGCCGTCTATGATCAGAAAACTATGCGCTGAATTCAAAAAAACTGCTTCCGATAAACGCTACGCACACCTATTCGATACCTTACTTTTCATTATCATAACACTGGCTATACATTACCTCTACCGGTTTTGGATGCTTTCGTACGATTTCAGGATCTTCGGTTTCCAGGTCATCACTCCCGGGTTGGAAATCTGGTTTGCCCATTCTATATTTATCACCAGCAGCTGGATTGTTGATACTTTTATCCCTGTGAAACTGCTAAACAACACCTTCTACTTTTTCAATCAGTGCTCTATTACCATCAATACCAGTTGTTCCGGGGTGAAGCAGATCCTCCAGTTTGCTGTTCTCATGCTCCTCTTCCCTGGACCATGGAAACATAAATCCTGGTATATCCCGCTTGGTATATTAGCCGTATATATTACCAATGTGATGCGTATTGTAGGACTATGCATAGTAATGGATAACTGGCCTTCTCAATGGCACTTTGCCCACAATTATCCTTTCAGGGTCATTTTTTACGTGGTCATCTTTATCCTTTGGGCCATCTGGAACGACCATTTCAACCACCCCAGGCTAAAAGCCAAGGTTAAATCCAACGGTTAAGGTATTAGTCTTTCCCTGGTAAAAAGGGGCTGTAAACCTGTCAAGGTAATACTGCGCTGCTTGCCCGTCCAGATCAGATCCCTGCACATTTCCCACCCTGAATCCGGCAAATAAATAGCCGTTATTAACAAACTCGTAATTAGCCGTGAATTCGACCAGGGTTTCCTTCCAGCAGAAATCGGTCAGCATCGGCAAATCGGCAATATCAGGCCTTTCGGTGTAAGCATACTCATTCCCGTGCTCAGCCATTGTGTAACTCAGCCGGGTATGCAGGCGGGGAAGCGGGCTGTAGGAAAGAGACAGATAGAGCTCTCTCGAATTATCGCGAAGATAGTGACCGAGGTTATACTGGTTTGATTCAAATGTAATGGCCGGAACACGGTGTTTATAAGTGATCGGAGCAGTCTGCGTAAATTCCGCCGTAAACGTTATATCCTTGACAGCGGCATTACTGAGATTGAATCCTCCTTTCCAGCTTATGAAGTTATGCGCTGTTTTACTCCTGATCCGGGTAACTGAGAATTCATCCACATATACTGAAGTATAAAGATGCAGGTTTTTAACCTGGCGGGAACTTATGTTAAAAAACATCTGTGAATTCTGGTTGTCGATGTTATGATTCAATGTATGGTCTATTGATTTGTAAAATGCCAGGGGGATAAGGTAGGCCGGGTGCACTCCTCCCAGGTCAGAATATACAATTGAGTTGCCTGCCGAGATATCCAGGTATTTGAAAGGTATGATCGTAAGCATATTCGCGGCCAGGAATTTCTGACGGAACACCGCCCGGTACTGCCCGTTGTTGTAATACGATCGCGAAGAGTCAATCACCTCCGATACCAGCCAGCCATGTACATAGTTAAAGTCGATCCATTTTGCAGGGTGGAGGTGGAGCCTGATATGCGCGAATGAAGGGGTACGGCCGGAGAAGATATTTGAGCCATGATAATTCGTCCCCCATTCAAAATGATCTTTCACCAATCCTATATCTCCCCATTTCCAGGCATAGGTAATGCCACCTCTCATTTCGGAGAAATCGCCGCCCTTGCGCCCGCCTTCATTTACCTTGTAGGCGCCTCCCGTTTCCTGAGTAAAATAAGCCGGACGGGCAAGGATCTGGTCTTCATGATTGTCGCGCAGGCTGGCATAGATGCCCCAATGGCCGGCAATCGTGCTGTATGCTTCAAGTCCTCCCCAGGTATGGTTTACTGATCCGTTCTCATTCCTGCTCACTGATATCCCGTAAACCGGCCTTATGCAGAAAGTAAACAAACTGTCCTTATACACCAGCGCAAAGGGATCAAGCGATGTGGCCAGGTGGGGTTGTTTTTTAAAAATATTTAACTTTTCCTGCCATCCCAATTCAGCGGGCGATTCAAGGTCAGGACGATAAGCCCTGAGATAAAAATCCAGTTCCTTTGCCTGTCGCTTGCTTAGCTGATCCTTATGGGTTGATGCCTCCACCAGCTTCTGCGCAATAAATGCTTTCGAAAATGGCTTCACTGCCGCATTGATTGTAATCAGTTTTGCAGATGCCAGCTCATCGAGGAATGTATAAATGGCTTCGTTGCTTATATGCTCGGGAATGTATTGAGCAAAGCTGGCTTTAACTGCAAAAATGATTAGTATAAGAAGTATTTTGTATTTCACAGTAGATATGGTTTACTCTATCATTTTAAGGGTACACGGATTTTTATGATGGTTATGATTTGTTATGGCTTTTATTTGGGATTATTATAGTTGTCTTGGGTTTTTATGATTTTTGTATTCGGCAGTCAGAACTCTTCTTTAATATTGGGGGTTTTACCAAAGTTCATTAATAATCCAACTTCAATTTCGGTTGCTTTCAGGTAATTAACCAATTGACACTCATGTTCCGGGATAATTCCTTCGGCTGCTTTAAGTTCTATTATGACCTTTTCCTCCACCAATATGTCGTAAAATACTGACCATCCTGGCAGTCATGATAATAAACATCAATCGGAAACTGGCGGTTGCATTCAAGATCGTTTTTCCTGATTTCCGGCATCCTAGCATTTTCATAAACTTTTTCCAGAAAACCATACCCCAACGTATTGTATACTTCATAAAAAGATTTTATGATGATAGAAGTGATTTCGCTATATTTAAAATTATCAGTATTCATTGATTCAGCAATTAGAGACCTTAGCGGCATTCTAAATTTAAAATCTTTTATTTTTTAATCTGTATTATTCACAATACTCCGTTAAATTTTAAGCGGCGATTTTACCATAATCCAACAGTTCTTTGACAAGTTTTTGATTTTTTGCAGTGTTAGGGTTAATAGCAAACACGCGCATAAATTGTTCGAACATCAAAGTGTTGTTATAGAG
>JANXXZ010000394.1 GCA_025350385.1 Bacteroidales bacterium | reverse complement strand
CTGAAACCCGAAGCGCGGCCTGTCGGGCCGGTTACTCCATAGGCAATAGCATCTTCTTTTGATAATACGCCTACTCCCTTGGTGCGGTTCTGGAAAATAATGTTACCGGTAAGCAACTTATCGTATTCGGGTAGTATTTTTCTGAATTTTTTTATAAAAGCTTTAACCTTTGTCTGGAAGTTGGGATGGATGTCAAACATCACACCTCCTGGTACGCTGTAATTCAGCGTGAGACGGGCACCACAGGTTTCTTCGAAAATATCAAGAATGTCTTCCCTGTCGCGCAGTCCGTAAAAGAATGCCGTCAGTGCACCAAGGTCCATTCCGGAAGCACACCACCACAACTGGTGCGATGCCAGACGCTGAAGTTCATCAATAATGGTACGGATGTATTTCACTCGTTCCGGAACTTCAACCTGGAGGGCATTTTCGATGCAAAGGCTTACCGCTTCGTTGTTCATGTGAGCCGACAGGTAGTCCATTCGATCAGTGAGATGTGGAATCTGCGGGTAGGAGAGGGATTCGGTCATCTTTTCGATGCCGCTGTGAATATAGCCAATATGTGGTTCAACATTATGAACGATTTCTCCTTCAAGTTTTACCAATAAACGCAGAACGCCGTGTGTACTCGGGTGTTGCGGGCCCATATTGACAAGATACTCGTCAGTCTTTATCTCGTCGGTGGTAATAAATCTTTCAGTCAGTTCGGCCATATTTATCGTGCTACAATATGAACTTCATCCACATAATCTTTGCGTAAGGGGAAACCCCAGTTCTCATCGAGGAAAAGGCGGCGCAGATCGGGATGGTTGTTAAATTTTACTCCAAGCAGGTCGTATACTTCCCTTTCATGGAATTCGGCAGTGGGCCAAACGTCACAAACGGTATCAATTGAAGAGTCCTGACGGTCTTTTGTTTTAACCTTCATTACCAGGAAATGGGAATGCTTTGTCGATTCCAGGTGATAAACTACCGAAATGTATTCAGGATAATCAACTCCTGAAAGGCAGACCAGATAATCGAAAGCCAGCTCGGCAGTATCTTTCAGATGCCTTGCCACATCATGCAAGTTGACTGCCGGAACGGTTATCTCAAGGTACTGAACTCCTTGTTTGATTTCAACATCCGGGAACCGGGCTGAAAGATAGGCTGAGAGTTGTTCGTTTGTCATGGTATTGTTTAGTAGTAGTTATCAGTTATTGGTTAACAGTTATTAGTAATGATTAGAATCCCAATAACAGATAACTGATCCCTGTTAGCTATAAATCACTTAACTAAATTCTTTTTGAAATTTTTCTCCCGCTTGATCTTCTTCTGCAACTGAAGGAAGGCAAACAGCAATGCTTCAGGACGGGGAGGACAACCGGGTACATAAATATCTACCGGTATCACATGATCGGCACCTTTTACAATAGAGTAAGAATTGTAAAAGAAGGGGCCTCCCGAAACGGCACAGGCACCCATGGCGATAACATATTTTGGATCAGCGATCTGGTCATATAGGCGTTTGAGTACAGGCGCCATTTTATAATTGATCGATCCTGAAATGATTATCATATCCGCCTGCCTGGGAGTTGCCCTTGCCACTTCGTAGCCAAAACGTGCCATATCGTGCCTTGAAGCTCCGACAGCCATAAATTCAATGGCGCAGCAACGCGTTCCGAACGTGAGTGGCCACACAGAGTTAGCCCTGGCCCAGTTAACCAATGCATCCAGTTGGGTGAGAATGATGCTTCCCCCTTCATATTGATCTAAAATGGGGAAATCGTTGGTTTCAAATTCCTTTTTTGTGCTTATTCCCATTTCAATGCATGTTTTTTCCATCCATAAAGAAGTCCCAGACCCAATATGAAGAAGAAGATAAGTATTTCGACAAAGCCTGTAATTCCTGCAGTTTTCATTACTACAGCCCAGGGAAAGATAAAAACCGTTTCTACATCAAAAATGAGGAAGAGGATGGCAAACAGGTAGTAACCTACCGTATATTGAAGCCAGGTGCCTCCGATAGTTTCGATACCGCATTCATACGGTTCGAACTTAACGGGGTTATATGAAGTAGGCGGAACATAGCTTGAAAACACTAAAGCCCCGCCAACCAATACAACTGCAACAATGAAGAAAAGTACAAGTGATTGACTTTCCATAGTTTACGGAATATGGTTTATAATTTATTAAGCGTGCCAAAAGTATAAATTGTAATTATCAAAGTATCTAGGTTTATGAATATTATAGAAATTTAGATTGATTCTAAAGAAAATTTTAAGCTATTGAATAAAATCATAGTCCAATATTTAATTTTAAATTGCTGTAAATCAATTAATTTAATAAATATTAGTATGCTAAAATATTCAGGATTCATTCAGCTATGTTGTTAATAATTTATTAACAATCCTAATATTCATATTTATTTTAGTGAATAGGGCCGAAAGCCAGGACAAAAAGTAAATCAATTATGAAATATTTGGATAAGTAGGGTTTTAGTGCAGGATTTCAGGTATTTATGCAGCTATATTGATTTCTTTATAAACTCTATTTTGAAATTGACAAAACGTTATTCCAGGTATATCGGCAGGTTGGATTTACAAATCAATATAAGAGCGAAGCATGCGATAATTCATAAAATAATGATTCTTCGTATTTCATTGATCATTAATACTTAAATTTGATCAATTATGGACCAATTACCTGGGAGATGAATTGCATTTTAATAGATGATGAACTTCATTGCATTAAAACCTTAACCAACCTCCTGGAGAATAATTTCCCCGAGGTAAAAATTCTTTCAAGTTGCCTTGACTCAACAAAAGCATTTGATTTAATCTTTCAGCAAAAAC
>JANXXZ010000385.1 GCA_025350385.1 Bacteroidales bacterium | reverse complement strand
ACGGTTCCAAGATATTCATCACCAACGGTTCTGTTGAAAGTTCCGTTGGCGCTACGGTTCAGGCAGTAACCGGGGAAAAGGACGGGAAAAAGGAATTCTCCACCATTATCGTAGAAAAAGGAACTGCAGGGTTCATACGCCGCGCCATGCATGGGAAAATGATGTGGCGTTCGAGCGATACATCTGAACTTTTTTTTGATGACTGTACCGTACCCGAAGGCAACCTGCTGGGTAAAATCGGGGAAGGTTCAAAAATAATGCTCTCAACCCTCGATAATGGCCGCCTTTCCATTGCAGCCATGGGATTGGGCTGTGCCCAGGGCGCCTTCGAAATGGCGCTCAGTTATGCACAGGAGCGCAGACAGTTCGGGCAGTCCATTTCAAAATTCCAGGCCATTAGTTTCAAGTTGGCGGATATGGCAACCAAGATAGAACTTGGAAGGAACCTTCTCTACAAAGCTTGCTGGTTAAAAGACAACCATCTTCCATTTGCGAAAGAAGCCGCGATGTCGAAACTCTATTGTTCCGAAATAGCCAGGGAAGTAACCGATGAAGCCGTCCAGATCCATGGTGGTTATGGACTCATGAAAGATTATCCCATTGAACGTTTCTACCGCGATCAGCGTTTATTGCAGATCGGTGAGGGGACTTCGGAGATTCAGAGGATGGTGATTTCGAGGTATATTGGTTGTTGAAATATTGCGGATTTCTGGTTTCTGATTGCGGATATTTATGCTGAACAGATACTATTAATACGATACTATATGGATAAGATAGAATTGCAGAAAAGAACGATGAGATGGCTCTTGAAATAATTAAACTAACCAAACTCATGCCTATATCTCAGGAAAGCAAGGTGATAACCTATCAGATAATTAAATCAGCTACTTCAACTGCTGCAAATTATCGGGCAGCATGCAGGGCAAAATCGAGAAAAGACTTTGTTGCTAAACTTGGAATTGTAGAAGAAGAATGTGATGAAACCATATTTTGGCTTGAATTAATTAACGAGGCAAAACTAATTGATAACGTGAGTGTAAATCCATTGATAACTGAATCAACAATTTTGCTGTCGATTGTTGTTGCATCAATAAAGACTGCAAGTAAAGGATTGTAATTGAGAATTCATTTATTAGATAATCTGACGATGAAAATATTTGAAAAGCAACAATTCTAAAATTCAATCCGCAATTCGCAATCCGAATTCCGCAATTTTATGAAAGTACCCCTTAAAATAAATATTACAGAGACTCCCCGCGACGCTATGCAGGGTTGGCCTCATCATATCCCCGCTGCGATGAAGGCGAAGTACATCAATGCATTGCTGAAAGTGGGTTTTGAAACAGTGGATTGTGGAAGTTTTGTTTCTCCGAAGGCTGTTCCTCAAATGGCGGATACCTCTGAAGTAATTTCGATGCTGGAAACCGAAAAATCAGGTACTAAACTCATGGCACTGGTCGGCAATACTCGAGGTGGTAACGAGGCTTCTATGGACTCCAACATTGAAATCATCGGTTTTCCCTATTCCGTTTCAGCTACTTTCCTGAAAAGAAACCTCAACAGTAACCCCGGGGCTGCATGGCTAACCATTCTGGATTTGAAAGACATTTGCGAACGATCAGGTAAGAAGCTGAGGGTCTATGTAGCTATGGCATTTGGCAATCCTTACGGGGATCAATGGAATGATGAGATTGTGATAAGGGAGGTAGAAAAGCTGTATTCAGAAGGCATTCGTGACCTTGTATTTTCGGACATTACCGGCGAAGTAACTCCCGGAACAATTGAAAGGCTTTGTTCTGAACTTATCAATTCATTCCCTGATGCAAAACTGGGGATTCACCTGCATACAAAACCAGATGACTGGCAGGGGAAAGTGGAAGCCGCCTGGAATGTCGGGATGCGAAATTTTGAAGCAGCCATTGGGGGATATGGCGGCTGCCCGATGACAGGCTATGAATTACTTGGCAACCTGGATACACTTGGGTTGGCAGATTGGTGCAGGAATAAAAATATTGACTGTCATCTTGATCAGGAAACCCTGCTTCAGGCAAAACAAATAGCGAAGGAAGTATTTAAATAACTTCATTTAAATTAAGAGAATTTTCCAATTACTACCAGGAATTAGATAAACCGTGATGACAGTGTTCAAATCCTTTTTTTTAGTGATAATTGCATTGGCAGCATATCATCTTAGCTTGGCTCAATCTCCTGATCTTCCTGCAAGTGATACTATGTTCGGCAAAAATGATGCTGCCGGGAAATATGCTGATGTTAGCGGGATTAACCTGTATTTTGAAACCTACGGGCAGGGTGATCCTTTACTGATGATCCATGGCAACGGAGGATCCATCAGTAGTTTCGTGAACCAGATCCCTTATTTTGCAGCGAAATATAAGGTTATAGCGGTCGACAGCAGGGCACAAGGGCGGTCGGTTGATACCGGCGACTCCCTCAGTTTCGAAATGATGGCGGATGATTTCAGCGAACTGCTGGATAAACTTCAGATCGATTCGTGCAATGTGATTGGCTGGAGTGACGGTGGAATCAATGGCTTATTGCTGGCCATCCGGCATCCCGGTAAAGTGAAAAGGCTTGCCATAACAGGTGCGAATCTATGGCCCGACAGCACTGCCATCAGCGGGACTGATTATATGTGGAGCCTGAAGTATTATGACACATTAGGGAAAATGCCTCCGACGGATGACCTGGTTCATATACGAAAGCTCATAAAACTGGATTTGTTCGAACCACATATCAGTCTTGAGCAGCTGAAGCAAATCCATTGCCCGACACTGGTAATTGGTGGCGATCACGACGTTATCCTTCCACAGCACACGATGTTGATTGCGCAATCCATTCCGGGAGCCTATTTATGGATTTTACCCAATTCAAGCCATTCAACGCTCATAGATTATAAAGACAAATTCAATACGGAAGTGGATGCTTTTTTTGAAGGCCGGCTCAGGAAATAGACTAATTAAACTCTGCCGGATGAATTAACTGAACTAAAAATGCTCAGATAATAAAATGTTGTACTTTCATATACAAAATCTGAAATATGAATA
>JANXXZ010000377.1 GCA_025350385.1 Bacteroidales bacterium | reverse complement strand
ATTGCAGCCCGGCGAATCGAGAGACCTTATCTTTTCCCTGGGTGTCATTGAAAAGACCCGTTTTGAAGAACTGAAAGAACAACGCATTAATAAATATCACATTGTGGCTGCAATTCTATATCAACTTTTAATGCGCTTACTACGTTCCCGAAATCGGTTTCCAGGCACGAAAGATTCTCTTTCTCAATACTTTCCGGGTTATTCTCATTCCGGTACAAACCCAGGAAGCGTTCACGTACGGTTTCAAAACCGGCGACCGGCTGGTTCACCGTGAAAAATGCCCACTGATCCCACTCCTTGTTCTCCTGTTGCTGTGTGCCTTTTGATTCAGTAACCCAATAGGTTTTTGTCGAAAAAAGGGTATTCAGGTCCTTCTCGAAATATGCCCTGTTAAAATGCTGATCGTCGCATTGATTGATCAGGTCAACGAGGGCATGTCCCAGCGCCATCTCGACATATCCATAGACTGAAATCTTCCTTGGCTTATTACCGGTGTTCGTCAGGACGGTTTTCCAGATTTCCTGGTCATCATCCAGCGGGACAAAGAACAATACGGATGAACAAATTCCGTTTACTTTTGCTTCAGCCCGGGTATATCCGAAACCATGAGCAACCTGGTATGCTTCAGCATGTTTCCCGACCGGTTGCCAGGTGAGGCTCCAGGTTTCACCCGTTTCAATGTCCTTAATATATATGTACTTGCCTGGGCGATCAGGAGGGACTTCATTTATCCTATACCGCGTTATGCGGCCGTGAAGCGGACTTTTGTAATAGCTGATGCCGCCCCCGTTATTCGAAATGGTTGAGAAGTAGCGCCCGTTGTAAATATAATTAATCCAGGGACTCGGGGTTCTTGGATTCGTGATAATGTATTCTTTACCATCTGGGGAAAAATGACCGTAATTCATGTTGTTTCAATTTTAATTGCTTCTCAATCCTAATCACTAAGTCACTAAGCTCACTTAGAACCACTTAGAGGTATCATTTCACTCGTTATCTCATTATTCGTCCTCAGTGTCCCTCAATGCCCTCGGTGTCTTAGTGGTTTAACTTATTGAACCCGATGCAATTACTTCTTCTCCACATACCCATCATCCTTATGATCCCTGATATTCGTTCGAAGCGCATGGATCATCTCCTTTAAGTTCCTGATTCCGCCGATAGTAAACCAAACGGTTACAATAATCGAAGCACCCAGAAATATGTAGATATAGGTCTTCCAGAAACCCATCCAGCCACTGTCGGATATCTTTCCGACAAAGAAATACCAAAGTGTTCCGAACACAAAAACTATTACCCAGAGAGCAGTCCATCCCATCGTCGCAATATAGATCGCTTTATCCCCTTTTGTAAATTCCTTGGTAGTACCCAGTACTTTCCAGCCTTTAAGCGGCTGGTCATCTACAACTTTCATTTCACTTTTCACGGCATATTCGCCACGGTGCAGTATTTTATCCAGGTTCACCCTGGTCCTGGGTCCGATTATCGAAACCAGGAAATAGACCGCTGATGCCGAAAGCATGGCGATAAACCAGCCCCATTGCCCATTAACCGGGAAATCGGGAATGGTTTGTTTCAGGACGATTGCAAGAGTTGCCACAACCGCCCCGGTAATCATTGCCGACCAGGCAGCTGCTGTAGTACCCCTTTTCCAGTATAACCCGCCAATGATCGCTGCCCCCGATCCTCCGACGAAAATGGCGCCTGATACGTTCAGGAACAGGAAAACCTTATCGGTCTGGGTAAACAGAATACTCAAAACGAAAATAGTAATCCCTACCCCAAGGATGGACATTTTCAGGTAACGCATATGCTCTTTGGGTTCAAAGGGCTTTTTACGAAGCGGCATGATGCAATCCTGAACCAGGATACTTCCCCATGAATGCATATAGGTATTGTGACAGGTAATTGCAGCTGCAAGCATTATAGCAGCAAAGGCACCTTTGAGTCCTACCGGAAGCAGGTGATTAAGAACCATCGGTACACGAAGCTGGCTTTGTTCGGCCGCGTTTCCTGCTGTGGAAAGAACCCCGTTGATGCTGTCGGCCATCACTTTATAGGCATCGTGATGTAAAACTGTGTAAGCAACAACCGGCACAAACACCATGAAAAGTCCCCATTGCGGCACCAGGCGCCAGTTGGTAAGTACATCGGCCATTTTGGCTTCATGCGCACTTTTTGCTGCAATGTTGAATGATGAATT
>JANXXZ010000371.1 GCA_025350385.1 Bacteroidales bacterium | reverse complement strand
TATATTTGGAATGGAATTCCTGGAGGCAATTCATTTCAAGCCTCACAAGCCGGACAATACACAGTACAGATCACCGATACTTTGGGCTGTTCAGGTTACGATACGTTACAGTTGAACTATTTCCCCGTCCCGGTTATTGATGAGTCAGCACTGAATATTGCCCCCACTACCTGCAATGCAAGTACGGGAGCCATAACGGGAATTAGTGTCAGCGGGCTTGATCCTCTGTCCTATACATGGAAAAATGGTGGTGGAACTATTCTTGGACACGATCTCGATCTATTCCATCTTCCAGTCGATAATTACACGCTTTGGGTGACTGATGCTGCTGGTTGCGATACACCAGTCAGGATGTACACCATTAAAAATGTTGGGGATTCACTTATCCTTTCCGTGGATCATCAGGATACCCATTGTAACAAACCCGATGGCACCATACAGGTGAATGCAACTGCGGGCTTAACCAATATGCTTTTTTATGCAATTGATACTTCCCATTTCCTTTCCAACCAGGGTTTATTTAGCGGGCTTTCTCTGGGAAGTTACCAGGTTTGGGTAAAGGATTCATTAGGATGTAAGAAAGTGTATGACGGAAATCCTGTAATAGTTCTCAATTCACCCGGTCCTTCAATACTTCCTCCAGTAATTCAGGATGAGATCAATGGTCAACATGATGGAAGCATTTATATAACAACAGTTAACCCATCAGATTCTCTCTGGTATTCTATTGGGGGTGCTGCTCAACTCAACAATGGTCAATTTTCAGGGCTATCAACTGGCACTTACTCTTGTTCGGTAACAGATGCATTCGGCTGTGATACAACTTTCAAAGTAATCCTTAAGAATATTCCTTCCATCCGTCTGGAAGCCATTGCCGGCGATGGTTCCGCCTGCCTGGGCAACGTGGCGGTAATGCCTTTGCTGGCCAATAATTTCAGCCATGTCAGCGCTTTCGATTCCCGTCTGAAGTACAATAAAAACCAGGTTACCTGCCAGAATTATCTGAATGCCAACCCTTTGTTGGCCGACAGCCTTCAGGTGGACCTGTTCCCTGCTTTAGGGGAGATTTCATTGACCTGGATCGGTAAAAACCCCGTGAACCTAACGGATGGTTCCACACTTTTGGAGCTGAGCTTCGCCTCCCTGAACACGGGGCAGGATTCCCTTAAATGGGATATCTCCCCGGGGATATGCACTTTCCTGGACAGCCTGGGCAACGTCATCGCACCCGAGTTCAAACAGGGACAGGTAAGAGTGTACAGCATCCCGCAAGGTACCATCCAGACGCCAGAAGCGGTTTGCGAGGGTAGCGATCTTACCCTGATTGGCATCTACACTCCCGGTTCCGGTAACGGTCTGATATCGTACCAATGGTCAGGGCCTGGCGGGTTCACAGATACCAGTCCGGTTACCTTTATCTCAGGCGTTACCCAGGACAATGCCGGGGAATACATCCTGAATCTTGCTGATACCAACCACTGCCAGGGCCAGGCATCCTTCCAGCTGAATGTCATTCCTATTCCCGTGGCTGATTTCAGTAAGGATACCGTTTACTTCGATCAGCAGACTGAAATGCAGGCAAAGCCGGGATATGCCCATTACGCCTGGAACACGGGAGACACTACCTCTGGCATCACGATCACAGCCGAAGGATGGTACAAAGTCACGATCCGGTCAGCCGAAGGATGCAGCACAGTGGATTCGCTGATGGCGCTCTATTCTTTTACCCCGTTTAATATGCCCAATGCATTTTCACCCAATGCGGATGGCAAGAATGATTATTTCCGGCCGGTAACCCTTCCCGAGAAGGTGAAATCCTTCACCATGTACATTTACAACCGCTGGGGACAACAGGTATTTGCCACAAAAGACCTGGGAACAGGCTGGGACGGGACATTTGAAGGAAAACCGGCGCCTCTGGGTGTCTATACCTATATCATCAGCTACAGCAATTCAGCTGGGGAAACGAAGAAGAAGTCCGGGGTTGTGACCCTGCTGAGGTAAATTTAGGTTTCGGTTGACGTGTTCCTTTACAAAATCCAGTTTAAATAGTTCTCTGGATTTATTACAGTGAATTCTGCTTCCGGATAGGTTTTTTGCCATGCTGCCGGAACTTTCACCTTTTTTTCTTTCCATTTAATCTCAAACGATCTAACGAAGCCGGCGTCCGTTTCGATAAGGTCAATTTCCTGCCCGTCATAGGTACGCCAAAAATAAAATCCTGTAAGTTCCGAACGGTAGTGCTTTTTCTTTATACGCTCCGAAATGAGGTAATTTTCCCACAACTGGCCTGTATCCTGCCTGATTGACAATGGATTAAAATTACCAATCAAAGCATTCCTGATACCATTGTCATAAAAATACCATTTTGAATTCTTGGTTATTTCTTTTCTCAGGTTCGACGAATAACCCCCTAAACGATGGATTATGAAAACTTTTGAAAGCAGGTCAAGATATTTTTCGACCGTATTTTTACTTAAGCCTAATTGCGATCCCAGTTCAGTTAAGGCTACTTCATTTCCCGTCTGATAGGCAAGTAACCTCAGTAAGTCGCGCAATCTCCCTGCGTTCCTTATACCTTCGAGGCTCAATAAGTCTTTAAATAAATAAGCACTTACCAAATCAGTAAGGTATTCTTTCCGCAAAGAATTGTCAGTACTACTTATAACCTCCGGAAACGAACCATACACAAGTCTGGTTTCGAGGTTTTGTAAAGTTTCCAGCTTGTTTTCAGTAATTGATAATTCTCCCTGACTTACGGGAAACAGGAGGAACGAATAGCTTCGTCCTGTGAGTGGCTCACCCGTTTTATTTAGTAAATCAAACGATGACGACCCGCTTGCAATCACTCTTATCTCTGGAATTTCATCCACAATAAGTTTCAGGATTTTGCCAATTTCAGGTATATTCTGAGCTTCATCAATTACG
>JANXXZ010000390.1 GCA_025350385.1 Bacteroidales bacterium | reverse complement strand
CATCGCTCCCTCGCTCCCTCGCTCCCTCGCTCCCTCGCTCCCTCGCCCCATCGCTCCCTCGCCCCATCGCTCCCTCGCTCCCTCGCTCCCTCGCTCCCTCGCTCCCTCGCCCCTCGCCCCTCGCCCCTCGCCCCTCGCCCCCTCTTGCATCATCCCAGCACTGAGTACCGAACTCTTTACGACTATCACAAAAAAAATGGACAATCAACTTGATCAAACCCGTCTCCACCGATTTGGCAACCTCGAGTTTCTTGCCCGCCAGGTAGTGGAAGGTTTTATTGTGGGATTGCACAAAAGCCCTTTTCATGGATTTTCGGTGGAGTTTTCGGAGCACCGGTTATATAATGCAGGCGAACCTATCAGGCACATCGACTGGAAACTTTTCGGGCGTACCGATCGCATGTATGTGAAGAGGTATGAGGAGGAAACCAACCTCAGGTGCCAGGTAGTGATTGACAATTCTTCGTCTATGTATTTCCCGGTAAGGGAAAAGGTGAGTTTTGAACAGCCCAATAAGATCAGCTTTTCGGTTTATGCCGCCGCCGCCATGGTTTATTTGTTGCGGAAGCAGCGCGACGCTGTTGGCCTGAGCCTGTTCAGCGATACAATTGAATTACATACCCCTTCACGGTCAAATTCAATGCATCACAAGTATCTGTTCGGAGAGCTTGAAAAATTGCTGACACCATTGCAGCCTGATGCGAAAAAGACTTCAAATGTTGCCGAATCCCTGCATTTTATAGCCGAGAATGTGCACAGACGTTCGCTGGTTGTGTTGTTTACTGATATGTTTGAAGGAAACGACAACAATACAGCGTTGTTTGATGCATTGCAGCACCTGCGGTACAATAAGCACGAGGTTATTCTTTTTCATGTGCTCGACAAGTCGAAGGAACTTGAATTTGAATATGATAACCGGCCTTATAAATTTGTTGATCTTGAATCGGGTGAAGAAGTGAAGGTGCATCCTTCGGAAGTCAGGGGGAATTACCTTGAAGCTATCGCTGATTTCAACAAAACCCTAAAGATGAAATGTGCACAGTACAGTATCGACTTTGTGGAAGCCGATATCAACAGGGGATTTGAACAGGTATTGCTCCCTTATTTGCTGAAGCGGGAGAGGATGTATTAGCAACAGTGAAGAATGAAAGTTGACAATTGATAATTGACAATTGATAATTGAAAAATGGATAATTGATAATTGATAATTGACTCGCTCCATCGCTCCATCACTCTATCACTCCATCACTCCATCGCTCTTGCTCACCACTCCCTACCACTCCGGCTTTACTACATTATTCATATTCCATAAAATCCGGCTCCTTGTCCCTTGGATATATGGAGTCGGCTTGTCGGGGCGCCAGCGGAGAGGGTTAGGTAAAACCGCAGCAATCGAAGCCGCTTCATTTCGGTTCAGGTATTTGGCCGGCTTATGAAAATAGGTTTGGGAAGCTTCTTCCACTCCATAGATGCCATTACCCATTTCGATCACATTCAGGTATACCTCCATGATCCTTTTCTTACCCCAGAACACTTCAATAATCCCGGTAAAATAGAGCTCAAGCCCTTTCCTTACCCAGTTACGCGCTGGCCAAAGGAAAACGTTTTTAGCTGTCTGTTGTGTGATGGTGCTTGCACCACGGATTTTTTTTCCTCTTTGATTAAGTTTCTGGGCTCTCTCAATGGCTTTAAAATCCACTCCGAAGTGACTTTCGAAATGATTGTCTTCCGAAGCGATGACGGCCAGCTTCATGTTGGGGGAAATATCTTCAATGCTGACCCAATCTTTTTGCAGGTGAGGTCTTTCGCCATCGCCAAGCTGCTGAATAACACGTATCATCATCAATGGAGTGACCGGCGGATTCACAAAGCGATACACTATGGTAACCAGGATGGTAGAGCCAAAAAACAAATAAAGCATCCATTTGGAAATCCTGGTGAAAATTTTCATCCGGGAGGAACTTTTAGACTGCTGACCCGGATAGTTCATAGGTTATTGTGAATTGAAAAACAAATTTATTCAAACGTACGCAAATGTATAAATTTTTTGATATGTTTGCCGTGCCATCGGGAATTCGGAAAAAGGCCGTTATTGCTGGTTTTTTACTATTTTTCAACTGAATTTAGCACATACCTCAATCATAAACTGAACAAACTGCATGAGTAATTTTATCGGAATACGTCACGAGGATAAATATGAAATGGAGCGAAGAGCCCCTCTGACACCCAGGCACGTTGAACGCCTTATAAAAACCAAGAAACTTGATATTATTATTCAATCTTCGGAAAAAAGAGTTTTTACCGAGGAAGAATACCTCAAAGCCGGTGCGAAAATAGCGAAGGACCTGAAGAAATGCGGAGTTATTTTCGGCGTTAAGGAAATGCCGGTTTCTTTTTTTGAACCGGACAAGACCTACGTATTCTTTTCGCATATTATCAAAGGACAGGCGTATAATATGCCTATGCTTCAGCGTATGATGGAGCTGAAATGCAACCTGATTGATTATGAGCGTATCGTTGACGACCAGAACAAACGGCTCATCTTCTTCGGAAAATATGCTGGTCTGGCCGGAATGATCAATTCACTCTGGTCCATGGGTCTTCGGCTGAAAGATGCCGGATTTAAAACACCGTTTTCACAGATCAAACAGGCTCATCACTACCATTCGCTGGAAGAAGCGAAACAGGCAATTTCGGCAGTAGGGCAGGAGATCGCTGAGCTAGGTCTTCCCGAGGAATTACGCCCTTTTACAGTGGCATTTACAGGTTATGGAAACGTTTCGATGGGAGCCCAGGAAATACTTGGATTGCTGCCGATTAAAGAAATATCTCCCGAAAAACTGCTTGCCCTGCGTCGGCGTGCCCATCTTCCCAATAACCTGATGTATAAAGTTGTTTATAAAGAAGCAGACCTGGTTGAGCCCATCGATCCTGAGGCTTCGTTCGAACTTCACGACTATTATGCAAACCCGCAGAATTACCGGGCTGTTTTCGAAAAATATGTGCCGCACATTGATATGCTCATCAATTGCGTTTATTGGGATGCCAAATATCCCAGACTCCTGACCAAAGATTACCTGGAAAAGCTATATGCCAAAGGAACACCTAAACTCAAGGTGATAGGGGATATTTCCTGCGATGTGCATGGTTCAGTTGAGTGTAATGAAAAAGCTACCGAAATCGAAGACCCTATTTTCGTGTATAACCCGGCTACCCGCGATTTCAGCATGGGACATAAGGGTGAAGGTATCCTGGTAATGTCAGTCGATATCCTCCCAAGTGAACTCCCCCGCGATTCATCCAACGGATTTGCCGATGTGCTGATCAACTTCGTAAAACCCATTGCCGATTGTGACTTTGCCGAAGATTTCGAAGACCTGGATTTACCCAGGGCAATCAAAAAAGGCCTGATACTTCACAGAGGTGAACTCACTCCTGATTATGAGTATATCAGGGAATTTCTGAAATAGTTTTAAGTTTCCATAAAGTATTCAAATTGCAATATTTTCATAAACTGGTTAAAAACGTAATGTAATGAAGAAAGTACTGATCCTGGGCGCAGGTCTTGTCGTCCGCCCAATTGTTACTCACCTGCTGAGCAAGGGAATTCATGTAACCGTTGCTACCCGTACAAAATCAAAGGCCGAGGAAATGATCGCCGGCCATCCGAACGGCTCTGCTGTGGCCTGGACCATTGAGGATGAGGTCTCACTCAGCCGAATGGTTTCCGAACACGATCTTACGGTGAGCCTTTTGCCTTACCTTCATCATGTAATGGTGGCAAAACATTGCCTCACACATCGTAAGAACATGGTGACCACATCCTATGTGAAACCCGAAATGCAGGCGCTTGATGCCCAGGCAAAAGAAGCCGGGATTATCATCCTGAACGAATCAGGCCTCGATCCCGGTATTGACCATATGTCGGCTATGCGCATCATTGACCATGTGCACGATAAAGGTGGCAAAATCGAAGAATTCTATTCCATCTGCGGCGCTTTGCCTGCCCCTGAAGCCGCAACAAATCCGTTTAAATACAAATTTTCATGGAGCCCGAAAGGCGTGGTAATGGCCGGAAACAATGACGGCAAATACCTTAAAAACGGGGTTGAAGTATATGTGCCAACAAAGGATCTGTTTAAGAACCCTATGAAAGTTGATTTTCCGAATGTGGGGAAACTCGAGATTTATCCGAACCGCGATTCCATTTCATACATTGATGTGTATGGGATTCCTGAAGTGAAGACCATTTTCCGCGGGACCTTCCGCTTTGTGGGTTGGTGCGAAACCATTGACGTGATGAAACAGCTGAACCTGATTTCGTACGACAAGGTGAACCTTACGGGCAAAACCTATGCTGATTTTATCGCCATGCAGATCGGCGCTTCCAGTTCCGAAAATATCAAGGTAAAAGTTGCCGGGTACCTGGGAATAAAACCGGATGCTTACGCGCTCAATGCCATGGAGTGGCTTGGATTCTTCGAAAAAACGCCGTTGAACCGCACCGAAGATTCTCCTTTTGAAGTCACCAGCGACCTGATGATCGGCAGGATGGAACTTGGCCACAGCGAACGCGATATGGTTGTGATGCAACATACCTTCCTGGCATCCTATGCTGATGGAACCAAAGAAGTGGTTCGTTCGCGCATGCTTGATTTCGGCACACCGGCAACCGATACTTCCATTGCCCGCACGGTAGCTTTGCCGGCTGCAATTGCCGTTGAAATGATCCTGGAAGGGCAGATTACTGTGAAAGGTGTTTTCAGGCCTGTGTTACCAGGGATTTACAACCCGATTCTCACTGCGCTCGAAAAACTGGATATCCGGATGGAAGAAGAATACGGACTTCCGCTCAGTGAGCAGCTCGCCTAACGTTAATATTTCTGAAAAAGGGGATGTCATTCTGTTTTGACATCCCTTTTTCATTTGCTTGCTTTACTTTTGCAACGGATTATTTTTGTCACACTGAGTGAGAGACTGTTTAAATTTACAATGAATTACCCATCCCAGCTCTCCCTGAATTCAGGGAGGGAGCAGATTGTACAGAATTATAGTTCTTTCAACAAAAGAAATATCCTTTTTAGAAGGTCCTTCCCATGATTTCAGTGGGAGACAGAGAGGGCAAAAAAGGTAAGTATAAATTATAAACAGCCTCTGAATCCTTTAATTTGAATACTATTTAGTTATGGCGAAATTTCTTAAGTGGATCGGCGGAGGAATTGGCTGGGCGGCCGGTGGCCCTATCGGGGCTATCCTTGGTTTTGCCTTTGGTTCCATGATTGACGGCATGCAAAGCGGTGAATATGCTTACGACGGTCCGGTAACCGGCATGATGGGCGGGCCCAGGGCACCGACCCAACCCGGCGATTTTACTGCAAGCCTGCTTGTTCTCTCTGCCGCAGTCATGAAATCAGACTCAAAAGTGCTGAAATCGGAACTTGATTATGTAAAACAGTTTCTCATTCTTCAATTCGGGGTTCATGAAGCTGAAAGGCAACTCCTCATGCTGCGCGAAATACTCAAACAGGAGTATGACCTTACCACGGTCAGCAGCCAGATCCGCAGGTATATGGAATATGCCGGGCGGCTGCAACTCCTGCATTTCCTTTTTGGGATTGCTCTGGCTGACCAGGAAGCAAATCCCCGGGAAATTGAGACTATTGAAACTATCAGTCGTGGATTGGGTATCAGTTCAGCCGATTTTGGCAGCGTAAAAGCCATGTTCGTGAAGGACACGGCAAGCGCCTACAAGATCCTTGAAATCACACCCGATGCCAGCGATGAGGAATTAAAGAAAGCCTATCGCCGCATGGCGCTCAAGTACCATCCCGACCGCGTGAGCCAGATGGGAGAAGATGTTGAAAAGGCCGCCAAACTCAAATTCCAGGAGTTGCAGGCTGCTTATGAGCAGATAAAGAAGCAGAGGGGCTTGAATTAGGAATTTCGGATTTCGGATTTTTGATTTCAGATTTTTAATTTCAGATTTATTTTCATGATAAATCAATAATCAACTGTCCAAATCCGCAATCTGCAATCCGCAACCCGAAATATTAAACCCGATAAATTGCTCGATCCCGAAGAACTATACAGCAAAGCATCAGCGGCTAAATCAGAAAACCTGGCTTTTTTTAAGAGATTAGGGAAAATGGATAGCCGGAAACTGGATGACAGGATTCACCGGCTTCATAAGGAAGTATTTGCCGGGATTGATTGCCTCGCCTGCGCCAATTGCTGCAGGATCCTCGGACCCAGGATTACGGATACTGACATTTCACGGATCTCATCGTACCTGCGCATTAAACCTGTTCAATTACTTGCTGATTACCTGGTAAAGGATGAGGACGGTGACTTTGTGTTCAAATCAATGCCATGCCCATTCCTGGATGCTGAAAACTACTGCACCATTTATGATAACCGTCCCCGTGCCTGCCGCGAATACCCGCATACCGACCGCCGCCGTTTCTACCAGGTGCTGCCGCTTACGCTGAAAAACAGTTACACCTGCCCGGCGGTATTCGAGATTATTGAAAGGTTGAAAGGGGAGAAGTGAGTGACTGGTGAATGGTTGTTGGCCATATATTAGTGCACCCCGTCGATTTAAATATATCTTTAAACAACCACAAGTAATTGTAACGGAAAAGCCCACAACGCAAATATAAAGTTTGTCAGCTCTTCCCCAATAGCTTTCCAAAGCTGCCAAACACTTGCTTTTTTGCTTGTATCCACTTCAGTTGTTCATTTATAAAAATGCAAAAGCTTCCTATTTCACTATCACCTTACTTCCTGCAACTTGCTTTCCTTTGTAAAGCAAGCGAAAAAGGTATATACCTGTAGGCAAGTGTGAAATGTCCACTCTTATCGGTACGTTCTGGTTTTCTACTTCCTGCTGTAACACGATTCTTCCTTGAAGGTCTATTGCCTGTAGTATGGCCGATGACCATTGGTGATATATAGTAGTTACAGGTACATTCCCGCTGTTATCGGTGACAACAAGGTATTTAGGCAGTTCCACCGTTACCTTATTATTGGTTGGATTGGGATATACCTTTAACTGCGTTGTTTCCGGCTTTTTAAATGGTTCATCAACACTAACAATTACATTGTCGCAGTTAGGATCAACTGTGTCACTTACAATGGGGTGCAGGCATAGGCTGTCGTAGGTAAAGGGCTGGGTATAGATGCTGTCATATTCCAGGTCGGAGTTGACTTTTATGGCTACAATATTGAAGTTTCCGTTAGGCGCCTCATTGCCAACGGTTACAAACTTATTATCAAATGTTTTAATTGTCGAGGTGTAATCGCTTTCAACATAAGGAATAAAATTAGAATCTTTTACATTCCCTAATGTATCTGTTCTAATGACCTGAAACTGAAAGATATTATTTATCCTGTATCCTCCGAAAAAAATTATACTGGTGTCATGTAACATTGTAATGGTAGGCATACCACAGAAATTCAGATTATTTGTTTGCACAAGATCTTTGTACCCAGTTTGAGTTCCATCATGGCTTACCCAAACCAATGCCGGATTATCACCTGAAGGGGGGGAATGGGTTGAAGAATGGTAATATTTGCCGTTGCTGTTTTTATTGGTAGCCCATGGGTAGCTGTAATATTGGTTTTCAGTCCCAAAGGTTAAATCCCATAGCTTGTTGCCCGCAGTATCCGTTTTAACAAAGTAACTTCTATCTATTTGAGGTGAAAGGGTTCCAGTATCAGGAGCATATCGTGTAGAAGTTATCAGATAACCGTCATAGTCCACCAATAAGTCTATTGGTTGATCTTCATTATAATAGTTTTCGAAAGGATAGAACTGTTGCCAGATCAGTTCACCACTTGCGTTGAACTTGAACAGTGAAAGGTTTGATTCTGGGTTGGTAATGAAGTACCCCCCCAGCAGGATAAAATCCCCTTCAGGAGTTTGCTTGACCCTCCAGCTTAGATCATAGTTATCTTGGGTGAACAGAACTTTGCACCATTCTATTTCAGCACATGAGTTTAGTTTGATTATATAAGCATCTGAAATGTTATATTTTGTGCCATCAAGACAAAACACACAACCCCCATCTATCGTTTTGTCAATATCTCTTATAACCATTTGGTATTGTCCATTTCCAAATGATTTACTCCATTGTAAATTACCATTTATATCCGTCTTATATATTTTAGCATACTTTGAATGGTCAATACTGCCACCAAATATATATCCTTTATCGTATTGTTCAATAATAGAGTTGGCAATTGCATATTTGCCAATATCATATTTTTTTATCCAAGTTTGGCTGAACAAAACGTGCTGAACAAAAATCGTCAAAAGAGTAAGAAAAACTGATTTTTTCATGATAATAAGAAACTCCCATGCAATAAAGCATGGGAGTATGATTTAATTTATTTTACAATTATGATCTTCTTGCTATCTATTAATGTGCCTCCAGCTTTTAATGAGGCAACATATACACCTGGACTAAAGTTGTTAAGAGTTATAACTACCTGATCCTTAGCTCCAATTAGTTGTATTGTCTTAATTTCAACACCTTGCAAGGTACTTATTGTCAGAAAAGCATCTGAAGTGAGATTATCTTCCAATGAATATCCTGCAATTACAAAATAACGGCATGGGTTTGGACTTAACGTTAACAGAGGGATTATAGGTGTGGTTACATTTCTTCGTTCCCGCTTTACCCGGGCTGATTTCAGTTCATCAGCAACTAAGTAGGGCTCGTTGTATGTTACTGCATCAATAGCAATAAGCAGGTTGCGGGCATAGGAGCTTACAGGTTCGCACCCTTCCTGCATAAGCAAGGTGAGGGCGGTTAACTGAAGGCTGTCACATTCGCTACCAGGCAGGGTATCAGCCTCCATACTGCCAACAACGGCAAAATACGACAGATAGTTTTCGTGTCTGGTCATTTCCGCTGTCGATAGGTTGAAAGTTGCAGGTATAGTTGATAATGTAATACTAGCAGCTACTGTATCGACTTCGTTCAATTGTTTACAGGCAAGCAGGTACTTAGCTTCCGGTTTGTTTTCACCCAGTAATAATTGGTCAAGGCTGTCGGAAAGTGCAGCGGTAGTATCGGCTATGTAATACGATACAAGGGTGTTATAATTCGTTTCCCTTGACAATTTAAGCGATGCCAGTTCAGCTTCCTTTGTTTCCTTAGGCGAAACGATAAATTCGCCATCAAGGATTTGGTTATACATTTCATCGGGCATAGGATCAGCACGTTCATCAAGTTCGTCCAGCACCGGATCGGATGTAGCTGACTGCGGGTTAGCCACCAGAATATCGCGCACCATCACATTTGGCAACACGTATTCATTGGCTGCAACAGATTGCATCACCGTATCACTTAAGTAAGGAGATTTTGCAAGAAGGTCGTCCCTTAAATCTAAAGCTTCCTGCGGGGAACTGTAAACCACATCTTCAGTGGTTTCTTGGGTATTGCCTCCGTCAATCAGCGCTGCCAGGCTATCTTGCTTTAGATCAATCATGATACCGGAAGATGCCAGTTCATCCTTTATTTGCTGCTGGTTAATGCCGCCCCCTCCTCCAAGTTTTGATGGACATGCTGCTTGCTTTGTGTAATTTTCGAAATTAAATGGAATTAGATCCACCTTTTCGTAATACTCAGGTTTCAGCCTGTACTGCCCAATATTCCGATGGTGATAATAGTTAAATTTTACACCTTGATTATATATATCGCCTTTGCCTGATGTTCGCATCGAGAAAGTATTTCCGGCAGGGCCTGATACTGAGAGTCCATCGCCCTGATATAGTGCAATACCAATCGAGTTGCTGCTACCACCGGTGATCAGAACACTCTGGTCAGTTTTTACACCTGTATAATCATTGCACTTACAAACCAGCCCCCGGTTGTCATCCTGGGCAGTGATGCCATTCTGAATATTTTTAAAAGTATTGTTGTAAATTTCGTTTGAAGCTGCACCGGAGTTATTAATAACAATTCCGGTTTCATAAGTATTGCCGGTTGTTGCACTGTAATGTCCTTCAATTGAATTTTCCTGCACTGAATATCCAGTACAACCATCCAGGTAAATGGCTGAAGATGGAGGATTGAACATATCGGTGGAATGAGTGAGAAAGTGATTCCTGTGAATGATTGGAACCGAATATCCCTGGCTTAAATAAATTCCTCTTAGATTATTTATAAAATCAGTATATTCAACTTTAAACGAGGTGGGAAACCCTGAAATAGCATAAATTCCATAGTAGAAGCCTTCTATATGGCTCGGACGGGGTTGGCCTCCATCACCAAAAACCGTGAATCTAGAGTTTAGTGCATAAATGCCATTCCCTCTAATAGTAGTAAACTGTGAAGTGGTCATCAGGTTATTAAACTTGCAATTATTGAACGACAATATGTTTATTCCATTGAGATGGGCCATGGCTATGGGATAGTCTTCCGCTGACGGAACGGCAGGCAACAAATAGTCATTATTCCATTGGAATTCAGTGTTTTTAAAATCACCCATATTTGGCCAATTTCTATATAAATAGGGATGGTAGCTTACTGCGATTTTATCATTTACAAAATGAGCATTATCACATTTGATTATACCTCCGGTATTATAAACGTCATATCCGTTGATATTACCTTTGGCGGTTAATATACCACAAATTGCATCGTTAATACTACCGCCGTTACTAACATCTATTTCTCCCTGATATGAATTTACCTGCATCATATCATGCTGTCCCCATACCTCAACCCCACGCCATTGTTGTTCACAGGAAGCGCCAAGTAATCCACCGTCTAGCATAACTTTTCCACCAGGTTCGATAATGAGTTTAGCACCTGGAACAAAATATACTTTACCAACAATTGTGAGGGTAACGCCTGTTTTAATAACAACGTTGTGGTCTTTAAACAGAGTCCCAGACCAGGGTAGCACAGGGGTAACAGTAATATTTTCATTTGTGCTAACAAAATTACAACCAGGGGATACCAAAATTTCATCTGTGAAAGGAAGATAGTTAAAACCTGTAATAGTGACATATAGTGGTCCTGTATCAGCAACACTTACATCAGTAACCGTAAAAGTTGTAATGCTACCAGTACCCGTGACCGGATGAACTACTGGGTTGCCATTATTGAAGTTTTCTCCATACAAAGCCACATAAACGGTATCATTATGAGCAATGTTGTACATGTTTATAGTAATATTTGTTGGAGTATTAACCTCGATGTGACGGGGTTTGACATTTGCTGAGATTCTGATTGGTGTTTTAGTGAATAGACGGGCTTCGGGATCACCAAAAAGATTATGCGTAAAATAATCGCTATTATAGGGTGACTGAAGGTGAAATTTATTCATCCAATAAAAGTAATTTGATCCAAGATGGGTTAAATAATCGAATCTCCCAAGTGCAATTTTATTCAGGCTTGATGCAAAATAATTCTCCATAACATATGTAGCTGCCAAACCCAACTCATTTGTACCGCCCATAAAGCATATGCCTCCTGATGCATTGTTAATTAAATAACTTTCAGCCATACACATTGAGGCGCCTGAAATTTCTTCCTGAAATGCTGCCACATAACAGCTTGAAGCATAAACAATTCCCGGTTTACCCTCATTAGTTAAATTAGATAAGGCTGCACCTGGTTCACCCGAGTCTGTTATATATATGTTACTTCTAGGGGATGAATTTATACCGTCGCTCATTGTTTGTACTCTGTCAAATAAACCATGATTCAACCATATCCATAAATAGGGGGGATGTTGATTATAGTAATTGATTATATCTGCTCCATAAGGAGCAAAAAGATCAGTCCCGGAAGCTGAATAGGATTGTTTTTCCTGGAATAGATAATGAGTATTGAAGCTATTTGTATAGGACTCAAATATATTAGTATAATCATCACTAAACTGCCACTGATCCCCCTGAATTCCCAGACATTGTGTTAAATAATCAGTTTGGCCATTACCTGGATCTTGTTCATAAATATACAATTTCGATAACCAATTATTAAACTGAATAATGGAATTACAAGGAATTCTACCAACAAAAAGTTCTAGTATTCCAGTAACATTATCTTTACCATTACCAATTTCTCCATAGTTACCATTTCCATCAACTTCGTAATCACTGGTAAAATTTCCATAGTACTTATCTGTAGGATTTTGACGTCCACTTGGCCCGGTTTGAATTCGGATGGGAACAACAGTTTCATCCCCAACAATTAAAAGCCATTGAGCTCCGTTGGCAAATGCTTCTTGAAGATATTTTCTAATTCTGCCAGCATTATCATCAATACTGTAGTTATTCTGATACTCTATATTCCCTATATCATCTGCTGTATAATTTGCGTAAATGTCTTCAACATTTACAAATCCGGCATCAAATCCCTTTTTTCTCTTCCATTCTACAAGTTCCCTTGCTTTTTCTTCAAAAGTTGAGGATGATAAAATTATATACTCATAGAAATTCACAGCGGTTCTGGAATTATCTATTGAATCAACTATAGTTAAAGGCTGACTGGAATATTCATAGTCTCTTTTATTGACTACCAGATCAATAATTGTATTTCTGGCAATTTGAGCATTTCTTGAAAGCTTCATTAATTTTCTTTCAGTAAATGGAATTGACCCAGGTTTTAAGTGAATTAGTAAATCAAATGAACTATATAATGTAAGTATATGCTTCATTGCACGATAAGCAAAAGGAGTTATTGGAATTGTCAATATTTTGCAATTATTGTAAATGCTGGATGTTACTACCCCAGTAATGTTCGCAGGAAATGGTAAATCGCTGAGATAAACAGAAGATGTATCTGGAATGAAACCAGGTATTGGACAACCAATACATGATGGAAAATCAGGTTGTTCGGGTTTTATTGTGTTGTCAATGTAATAATCTTTTATTATTGGATTCAGAATTTCGATGCTATCAAGTTCATATCCAAAAGGAATGATAAATGAAAAAGATTGATGCTTAAGTTCAGGATAACCAACAGTTTCATCATGATTAAAATCTTTATCCCAGAATAACTGAGAATAAGTTCTGCCCTCAATGGTTGTATCAACAATCTTAAAGGAGTCTGTGTTGAATCTGATTGTGCTTTGAATTTGAGCGATGCTTAATATGCTGAACAAAATCAGCATTATTAAAATTGTTGTTTTTTTCATAATGAATAATTTAGCATTGATTTTAAAATATATTACTTTCATTAATTAATCAATAACGACCAAGGTAAATTCAAGATACTATTGTATTTCTTCATTTTGATCTACTAACGATATAAATATCTGACCTTTTAAAAAATTAAAAGCATATTTTATTTAATTTTTCACTTGGGTGTTTGATACCACAAATGAAAAGACAATGTTCCGACAAATATTTTTGATCTGTTTGAGCATTTAAATATACGAAATAAATTATTCAAACCAACATATCTGCACTTTGCTTTCAAACAAATACCACAAACACAATTTCCATTCTCAATTTTTATCTGTAGCTCGGGCCTTCCATCTCTCCCCGCCCAAACTTTCGTGGATTATGCAGATAATAGAAGAAAGACATCACTATATTTGATATTACTAAGAGAACCGGGCAGAACATAATAAGGACTAATTGTGATTGGTTTTCTAACGCACAAGGCCCATCAAAAACCAACCACGCCTGACCCAAGAAAGTTGTGCCCAATCCTCAATCCCCAATCTCCTGCTTCCTATTCCCTGTCCCCTGTCCCTTTTCACCGAATATTAATATCATTTCCCCATCCCGCCAACAATCCTTATATTTGCGCGAAAGAAGATCGACATGAACAAATCATACTCAGGTTCTACATTCTTGGGATTGATCGTAGTAGTGATAGGATTACTGCTGCTGGTCCGCAATGTGTTTCATATCCATATTCCGGTATTTACCATTGTAGCTTCGCTGGGGCTTATCTGGCTGGGGATTCTGTTGATCAGGGGAAGTGTGGCGGCAAAAGCCTATGGCGCCAGGACGGTATTTGGCGACGGGAAGCTGAATTATACACCCGGACAGGAAAGTTACAGCGTTGTTTTTGGTTCAGGGGTATTGAACCTACAGGGTGCTAAACCTGATGCACCGGTTTACCTGAATGTGGAATGTACTTTTGGTGATCTCAAAATCATAGCCAACAGGGATGTGCCGATCAGGATTGAAGGAAATTCGACATTCGGACATCTCAGTGGCCCGGATCTTCGTTCGGCTTCCTTTGGCCCGTATATGTATACTTCTGCTGATTACAATCCATCCCTGCCCGGCTTTACCATCCACGGCCGTGTTACTTTTGGGGAAATGAGGGTGTTTTATTTATAATATCCTGATATAATTACGATTTACTTTCCAACATCGAACTTTACTGAAAATCTGACAGGAGGAAAAGATTTGCTGGGAATCCAATTTCTCAATTGTTAGTTAACAGATCACTATAAGAACCCGGAATCAGATCTTTTTCCTGAATCCCGAACAAACCGAGGTAAAACCGGCATTGTTCGAGTAGCTTTTCCTTTCCCAGCGAGCCATCCAAGTCAATGGCCTCAATTTCAACAAAGCTCCCCAGCTTTTCCACTTCATCCAAATGAAATTTCACATTCCCGATAAAATAAATCTCCCGTTTCTTATCCACGACAACCATTATCCCAAGCGCTGCCGTTAATATTTCCTTGAGCGACGAACCCGGATCGGACCTGAACAAGATTACATCCGATTGCTTTGGACCTTCCTTGTCTTCACGCTGGTAATGGATCAGGTGATTTTCTATTTCACCTTCCCTTAATTTCAACCTGCCGGATTTGACATTGAAATACGTATCCACCTGGTGATCAATCCCTTTGAAATCAGCATTTTTTGATTCCAGGATTTGCCTGATCCGGGTAATATCGGTCGTTCTTGCCTTAATTTCAATATTAATGTGTGTCATGTTGTTCAATATTCCACGGATAAATAATTCGGTAATTTACTTTTTGCACTTTGCCATTTGCCTTTTGCATTTTTCACTATTCAATTTCCAATTTCCAATTAACACCCCTACTCCTCCCTCAGCACCTGAACCAGGTTTCTTCTCATAGCAGCTTTTGCAGGGAAATAGATCCAAAAAAGGCCGTTCACAAAAATCAGAATCAGTATAACGACAAGGTACACCTTTGGTAACTGGAAGGCAGGTGAAAGCAGGGAAGGAAGTATAGCTGTTAATGCTGATAAAAGTCCAATTAGAATGCCTGATAGAAGTATGAAGATATATTCAGAAAGTAAGAGCTTCAGGATGAATTGTTGCCTGTAACCGATGGCCTGATATAAGGCCAATTGCTGCCTGCGCTCATTCATGTTTTGCAGCAATACGATTCCCAGGCCGATGGTGCCTATAATTACTCCAAGTCCGCCCAGCATCATAAAGACAGATAAATAGGTGTTTTCAACGGAATTGAATGCAGCAAGCCGTTCGAAAGGCGGCGTGGTCATCATGCCATAGTCCCTGAAAATATTCTCAAGAACGACGCTAACCTCCGGTTGTTTCCCGGAAGGGCCATTGATCAGCATAATCTTTGAACCGCTTACAGATGGATAGTACAGTCGGAAAAGACTGTCAGAAACCAGCAGGTTCCCCTGGAAGATGGAATTATCAAGTCCTCCCATCAGTTTTACTTTCAATAGTTTACCTTTTTCGTCGTGGTAAAGCAAGGTATCACCCACCGATTTCCCGAGACCCCATGTAATTACAGTCTGGTCGGCATAAGCCGGTA
>JANXXZ010000326.1 GCA_025350385.1 Bacteroidales bacterium | reverse complement strand
CTTTCGGTCCTGAAAACGACAGCATCCCGTTTTCTGATAAGATGCTGGCTGATACATCCTACCTGAAAATGAAAAAGTTCTTTGACCGGCAGCATCTTTTTTTGATGGAATCGGTTACAGAGCGTCAGTTTATGTCACCTGACAAGAACTACAACAAGGTAGTCGCATCGAGGGTTTCGGGTTTCGGCGACCCGTTGTTTGTATTCCTGATGTCGCAGCTTCAATCCACCTCTTTCTATAAAGAAGTTATAACCATTGCCGATAAGCAATATATAAATCCCATAAGTAACGGGACATTTTCAAAATACTATTTTGAGATTCGCGATACCCTTATTGAACCATCTCCTTACGATACTACCTTTATTATTTCGTACAGACCTTTACTCAACACTAATTTCGACGGGCTCAAAGGCACCGTTTCTATCAGCACCAATAACTTCGCAATCCGGAATGTAATAGCTGAACCGGCACGGAATACCGGGATGATGACAATTAAGATACAGCAGTTATATGATTTCGTAAAGAATGAACATTGGTTCCCGCTTCAGTTAAACACAGATATCATCTTTAAGGCAGCAATCGGGGCCGGATCAATATCAGTAAGTTACAGTTTTGGTGATTCTGCAACAGCTACTAAAAATAAGAAGGACCTGGTAGGAAGGGGCAAGAGCTATATTTCCGATATCCGGCTCAATCCCGAACTGAAAAAGAGTCAGTTTGGTTATGTGGAAGTGGATGTGCAACCCGATGCATACCAAAAACCGGAAAAAGTCTGGAACCAGTTCAGGGTAGATAGTCTTACGCAACGCGACCAACGCACCTATCAGGTACTTGACAGTCTGGGAAAAGCAAATCACTTTGACCGGATGGGCTATAAGTTTGATGCGGTGATCAACGGCAAAGTCCCCATTGGTCCCGTTGACCTGGAACTGGAACGTATCCTTCGCATCAACGGTCATGAAGGAATACGACTGGGAATTGGCATGCATACGAATGATAAACTTTTAAGTTTCCTGCAGATCGGGGGTTTCGGCGCTTATGGTCTCAGGGACAAAAAATGGAAATACGGAGGCAATGCAGGAATTATCATTGACAGGTTTCACGAAACCCGCCTGAATTTCTTGATGGATGACGACGTAAACGAGGCGGGGGCCCGGGATCCTTTTTCCATCAGCAATAATGTCCTTAACCCGGAATTGTATCGTTTGTTCCTGGTTAAACGTATGGACCATTCTGTCCGACAACAGGTATCGATGGTCAGTCGCCTGTTGAATTTTGCGCGAGCCGAGGTTTCTTTAACCCGTTCGTATACCCTTCCGGTCTATGATTACAGGTATATCACCAGCCGGAATGAAGTGCTCCTGGTTTCTTCTTCCGAATTTTACACTACAGAGGCATCGCTCAACATCCGGTATGCGTATGGGGAGAAATTCCTTAAAAATACCCGTTCACTCATTTCATTGGGAACCTCTTACCCGATAGTCTGGTTCGGTTTCGGGCATGGATTCAAGGGTTTTGCCGACGGGCAGTATGAGTATAACCGCTTTGACTTTAAATTGCAGAAAACGGTGTCATTCAAATATTTTGGTAAAACATCAGTTGTTATAAAGGCCGGACTCATTGACCGGGATCTCCCTTATTCAAACCTGTATAACGGTTTAAGCGATTTTCAGCCTTTTTCGTTTTATTCTCCCAATAGTTTCGAAACCATGCGCATGACCGAGTTTACCGCCGACCGCTATGTGGCGCTCTTCGTTTCGCACAACTTCGGGAAATTACTCTACCGTTCAAAGCATTTTAACCCAGAGCCTGTAGTGTTGACAAACCTTGGATTCGGGTCACTCAGCCATCCTGAAAACCACGCCGGCGTTGATGTGAAATGCTATGATAAGGGATTTTTCGAATCCGGTATTCTCATCAATAACCTGCTGAACCTGGGTGTGACCCACCTGGGAGTCGGCTCGTTTTATCGCTATGGTCCTTATGCTTTCCCTTCCTGGAAGGATGATATTTCATTTAAATTATCGGTGAGTTATATATTTTAAAGGTTCAGTTTGGGTAGATTCTAAAATGGACATAGTGCCATGTACCATGTGCCATGTGCCAGGTATAATGTACCAAGTGCCATGTACCCAGTGCCAAGTGCCATGAACCTAGTGCTATTTATCAAGCACCAAGCACCAAGCACAATGTACCAAGCACTATGCAAGTCAGCACCCGGCACCCGGCACTCAGTATTGTGAATTGTGAACTAAACCGAAATGCTTCCCGCCCGATGTTTTGTATTCTCATAAAACAAATTACATTTGCCGGCATAAATCCGGAAGTTCTGATACAAGGTGGTTTTATTCGTTAGTGTGCATAAGTTGGGGTATCGGTTTTCTATAAACAATCTTTTTTAACTGCCAGTTCTGTTTTCCAACTACTCCTGAAATAATAACTCTTAATCAAGACGAATGAACACATCTAAACGCATTGGCAGGATTACCGCGCTGTTGGCAGCCCTGCTCGGATTTTCGGCAACGGCATCTGCCCAGGGCGGCGAAAATGTCATCAACTCAATCCTGGAAGTGCAGCAATACGGACGTGCCATTGATATCATGGCCATGTTGTTGCTCGGATTTGGCTTTCTCATGGTTTTTGTGAGAAAATACGGCCGTTCAACCCTAACAGCAACCTTCCTGCTGGTAAGCACTTCCATTCCTTTTTACTATCTCATGAGTGATTTCGGATTCATGGGAGGCGCTGAAGGCGAAATGAAGAAGCTGATCCTGGCCGAGTTTGCCGCAGCCAGTCTGCTGATCGCTGCAGGCGCACTCCTGGGTCGACTTAAAATGCACCAGTACATCATACTTGGAGTATTATTTATTCCATTTTACAAACTCAACGAATGGATTGTTCTTGAAAATGCTCTCGGAGTTCTGAAACAGGGTGTAACCGATACCGGTGGTTCCATCGTGATCCATGCATTTGGCGCTCTTTTCGGATTAGGTGCTGCCATTTCGATGACAAACCGTAAAGAAATCGAGAAGCCTGTTGAGGCCGATGCCACCAGCGACCGCTATTCGATGCTCGGAAGCATGGTGCTTTGGATATTCTGGCCGAGCTTCTGTGCCGCACTGGTTCCTGTCGAGGCTATTCCTTACACAGTTGTCAACGTCTTCCTTGCGCTTTGCGGCTCTACCCTCATCACCTATGTACTATCCATTGCCATTCGCGGTAAAATTCATATCGCAGATATTGCAAACGCTGCCCTTGCTGGTGGTGTTGCCATCGGTTCAACCTGTGATCATGCCGGTCACGGCGCTGCCATGTTTATCGGAGTCCTGGCCGGTGCTGTCTCAACAGTTGGTTTTGCACTGGTTCAGGATAAACAAAAATATTTCCTTAAAGCCGTGGATACCTGCGGGGTGACCAATCTTCACGGTATGCCTGGTTTGCTTGGAGGTTTTGCTGCCATAGCTGTGGTTAAAGGGATTGATACCTCAAGCCAGTTATCGGGCATGCTGATTACCATCGTATTTGCATTGTTCTTTGGTTTCCTCACTGGTAAAATTCTTTCCCTGTTTGGTCGTAAAGTAGAAACCTATGAAGATGCTGAGGAATTTATGGATGCAGACGAACCTGTTTCGGAAGTGCAGCCTAAACCTGCCCTTGTAACCAGTATTGCTGAGAGTTACAGCTCGGA
>JANXXZ010000381.1 GCA_025350385.1 Bacteroidales bacterium | reverse complement strand
GCCAGGTTTCCAAAAATTCTGGATTGCAGGCTTAAAGGGGATTCGCTTTACCTGGAAGCCGCAGGAGGAAGTGAAATAAGGATTTGGGCCGGTGATCCATCTTATATAAGGGTTCCGCTTGTTCTGAAGCCAGGCCGGGTTACTATATCACTGGTGCAGCATTTCAAAGGGTATGAAGATAAATTCGTTGTGCAGCTATTCAAAAATGCTGAACTGCTTGACGAAAATGTTATTCATTTCATACCGGGTACTCCACGACTGGTTTCAATTCCAATCAAAACATCATTTGCCGGGAAATCACCAAAGGGTATGGCTGAAATTCCTTCGGGTGAATTTACCTGCGTAATCCGTCGTGATTCCTCTACACTTGAACCGTTCATTGCTTTTCCAGATTATACTAAACCTCGCAAAATCAATATACCGCGTTTTTTTATGGATGCCTATCCGGTTACGAACCAGCAGTATTACAAATTTATTCAATCAAGCCACTATTTACCGAAAGATACATCCAATTTCCTGCGTCATTGGGTAAACCATAATCCCCCAATAGGAATGGAAAAACACCCGGTCGTATTTGTAAGTCTTGAAGATGCACGAGCTTATGCCACCTGGGCAGGGAAAAGGCTTCCGACCGAAATTGAATGGCAATATGCTGCCCAGGGTAATGACGGTCGGAAATATCCCTGGGGCAATACAATGGATTCAACCCGTTGCAATTTCAAGCTGAATCATTCAACAGAAGTTGGTTTATTCCCTGACGGAAAATCACCTTTCGGAATACAGGATATGACCGGGAATGTCTGGCAATTGACGGATGATGTTTACGATAATGGTTCCTACCAGTTCAATATCATCAGGGGCGGAAGTTTTTACAGCCCCGGATCCAGTATGTGGTATGTAGCCGGAGGTCCGGTTCCTGTAAACCACCCCGAAATGATACTAATAGTCTCGCCTTCCCTTGACCGTTGTTCAACTGTGGGATTCAGATGTGTGAAAGATGCTGATTAAAAGTGTATTAACTTATCTTCTTTTTAAATAAATTATTGGTGTTTAACGGTCCGGAGTGATTACAAATTGCAATTTTGTTTATTAACAATCGTTAGATGAATAAAACATTCTGTTGAATGTTGGAGTGTAGGAAAACTTGCATAATTTTGAATAATAATGTGATTTCACTAGCTGAAGATAAAGGAACTCTCCAAAACTCAAAAAACGAATTTCGCCAGATGAAAAATAAGATACAAACAGCCTTGCTCCTTACAATATTGGCGTTGGTGGTGCAGGGAAAATTTACTCATTTATCAGCACAACCTGCGGTTGATTTTTCTTCAACAGGTGTATGTGTGGGAAGTCCCACTGTGTTTACAGTGGACGCGGTTGTTACTAACGTTGGCGTGGTAACAAACTGGAATTGGGATTTCGGGGATGGCTTTTTCTCTACCCTTCAGAATCCAGTCCATACCTACCTGGCACCGGGAACTTACCCGGTAACTTTAACCATAACTGATACTTCAGGAGCCATTGGCACAGCCACCCATTTTGTAACCATCGAACCACTGCCAATAGCCAATTTCAGTTATAATACGCCCAATTGCCAGAATGAACCGGTTCAGTTTACTGATCTATCCAGCACATTACATGGTTATATCACTACCTGGATATGGAATTACGGTGACGGAACCCCGAATGATACCATCCATTTCCCGGGGAACCCCAATGTAACACACATTTTTCCTGCGTTTGGGACCTTCAATGTAACTTTGACTATAACTAATTCATTAAATTGTACCAATACGGTCGCGCTTCCTGTGGTGGTTACTCCCGGACCCATTGCCAATTTTTATTTTACAGGTAAATGCCAGGATCAGATCGTTCAATTTACTGATGCTTCCTTTGCCAATGGCGCCGGAAATGTTGTCGGCTGGAACTGGGATTTCGGTGATCCTACCAGTGGGGTAAATAATGCTTCGAACCTTATTAACCCTACACACATTTTTTCTGATTCCGGAACTTTTCTCGTAAGGCTTATCATTGTCAACTTCAACAACTGCCGCGATACTATTACAAAACAAGTTCACATATACCCTCACCCTCCAGTTAACTTTACCTATACCACAACCTGCCTGAACGAATTGGTCTATTTTGATCCCGATACAGTAATAACCCATATCGGAGCTATTCCAACCTGGTTCTGGGATTTCGGTGACGGGGGAACTTCAACTGCCCGGAATACAGCTCACGCTTATATTTCTCCTGGTACCTATATTGTTTTGCTTACGATTACCGATACAGCCGGTTGTATGAACACAGTTTCGCATAGTGTTGTAATTAACCCATTACCAGTGGCACATTTTGATGCAGGAACGAATCTTTGTGCAGGAGCAAACGTTCATTTCACCTCACTCTGTTCAACTTCCTTTGGATTTGTGAATAAATGGGTATGGGATTTTGGTGACGGAACCTTTCAGACTGTAATCTATCCGGCTAACCCCAATGTAACTCATACTTATTTAATAGCCGGTAATTTTAATGTAACACTTACTATTACAGCATCCGACAGCTGCTTTAATTTTGAGACCCAGACCATCACCATTCATCCAAACCCGAATGCAAATTTTGATTTTACAAAACCTGTCTGTGACGGTTCATTGGTTTCGTTCACTGATCTTTCGCAAAGTAATGGTGGGGGTTCACTGGTGCAATGGGCATGGAATTTCGGAGACCCTATTACCGGTGTTGCTAATTTATCAACACTCCCCAGCCCTAATCATCTTTTCTCGGCTCCCGGCATTTTTAATGTCAGTCTTGTTGTTGCTACCAGCAACGGCTGTTCTGATACAGTTACCTACCTGGTGACGGTAAAAGCAAAGCCAGCCGTTG
>JANXXZ010000287.1 GCA_025350385.1 Bacteroidales bacterium | reverse complement strand
GTAGAGCTGAATGGGAAAATTGTAAATTGAATATTGAAAAACGATTAGCAAACAGGCTGATCTTGGGTCGATCTAGTTCCCAAGGCTCAAGTTCAAAATTGCGTTGTTAAGTCAAAAGTAGCTCGCACAAGGATTATGATTGCCAAACTCCATAAATCTTCTACTTCACCATTCGGTATTGTTTACTAAGCGAAGCGATCTCATGAGCTCCTTTATAAATAAACAATAGGCGAAGAATCATCATTCGTAATTCATTAACTGATAAATCATTAATATCGAACACCGATTAACGAATGATAAATTTCGAAGTGGATTAACACGCATTTCAAAACTACAGCCATTCCCAATTATACACCATTGAGCATCCGGCACTTAGCACCTGGCATTCAGCACCCAGCACTCAGCACTTTTCAAAGCGGAGGAAGATTCAGGAAAGTTAGGTAAAACTATTTCAGCCTGTATTCCAGCAGCTCGTAGGTTCCATTATGTGCATCCGGACCTAAGTTGAACAAATTCAAGTGTTGGCGGGTGATCCCAATGTGAGGCGTAAACCAATATTGATTTTTATTCCAGTAATTACCTATTTCATGCGTACCGATCATTTTTAATAGGAAGGTAGTATCAAAACTACCTGCAGGTACTGTAAGAATCAATTGTGAGACTACTTCCACGGAATCGGAGTACTGACCAGGAGCTATATCCCACTGATCACCTGATTGCATTGGGAAAAAGTATCGCATGGAAGGAGACATTTCATCTGTTGTTGCAGGCAGACGATTGTATTCCTTTACTTCGGATGCTGTAGCTATTTTATATACAGTGTCGGTAATAAACGGATATCTGTATACCCAGACTTTAGCCATATTTCCGTCAGGAAATACCTGATCGCCTATGATATTAACTTCCAGGATTCCCGACTCAGTGCTGTCGGGAGACAAATATGAATATTTCCAGTAATTCCCAGTTTGATTAGGGAACTGTTTGGAACTTGACTGATTTACGGTTGGATTATCTTTCTTGCAGGATATGACAAAGATAATTAGGAAGATAGCAATATAAGATAGGGAAATTTTCATAATTATTAATTGTTTTGTTAAAGGTAAAGAAGAACCGAAAAGGTTGCATGAATGGGAAATTATCTGCTTAAACAGTTTATAAACAAACGCTTATCTACATATTCAATTCATTTTTTAAGCCGGATGGATAGTTGATAAAAAACAGCTGTTTGATTCGGATACAATGTCATTAATTTTGAAATGGAAAAGAGCAAAATAACCTGATTAATAAAACTGATTGATACCCCAATCGGTTCTGATAATTATTAACTTGCGGCATAAATCCGTAAAATATCTTTACCAATGAAAATCAGACTCTTACTGGCAGGCGTAATTATTATTTTATCAATTTCTGCCTTTTCTCAACCCATGGGTGCCGTGAGCATGAACTGGGGAGTTGATGGAAATAGCTTTACGTCCATTGAAAAAGGGAAAATCATCAGGACAGTATTGCCTGCGATGAATAAGATAACGTTGATTGAAACTGAAAAGCTTTTTCCAAAGGATAGTATTCATCCGCGGCTGCTTTCTTCATTTCAATGGAATGTGAACCAGGATAAAGCACTTTTTTTTATTAACACCGAAACCCAATATCACAAAACAACCGGAGAAGTATGGTATTATGATCTGGAAACGGTAAAGCTTAAACAGCTTGGCGCTGGACTGCGGCAGGATGGCCTTATGTATGCCAAATTATCACCCGATGGAAACAATGTGGCTTATGTTTACCAGGATAAATCAAACAAAGGGGTAGTCTATAACCTGTATCTGGAGGATTTGCTTTCAGAAAAAGTGAAACAGCTTACTTTCGATACCCGCGACAGGGTTATCAACGGTACATTCGACTGGGTTTACGCCGAAGAATTGTTTTGCAGGGATGGCTTCCGCTGGAGCCCTGACGGGAAAAGAATTGCATACTGGAATATTGATGCTTCACAGGTTCGCAATTACCTTATGCTTAATACTACTGATTCGACCTATTCATTCACTGTGCCGGTAGAATATCCAAAAGCAGGGGAGGATCCTTCACCGGCAAAAATCGGGGTTGTAGATATTGCAACAGCCAAAACTACCTGGATAAAGATTGAAGGCGATCCGCGCCAGAATTACCTGGTTCGGATGGAATGGGTAGCTGACAATGAACTTATTATTCAGCAGCTGAACCGGAAACAGAATATAACGAATATCCTGCTGGCCGATTCAAAAACAGCAGCCTGCAAAGTGCTTTGGACTGAAAGCGATGCGGCCTGGATTGATGTTAAAGCAGCCTGGAACAGCGGTGATAATATGGGTTGGGATTGGATCGAGAATAAGAAAGCTTTCATCTGGGCCAGCGAAAAGGATGGCTGGCGCCATTTATACCGTATTGGTATGGATGGTAAAGAAACGCTCATTACCAAAGGCGATTTTGATGTTATGCGCTTATACATGGTTGATGAGAAGAATAACAAGCTGTATTTTGCTGCATCTCCCGATAACTATACCCAGCGATATCTCTACTGTTCTAATCTTGATGGCAGCAATTCACCTGAACGTCTTACGTCCTCCGATTTTCCGGGTACCCACAATTATATAATATCACCCAACGGAAAATGGGCGAGGCATAGCTTCTCAAGTCATTTATATATGCCTGCTTCCGAATTGATTAGTCTGCCGGATTTGAAACCTCTTGATGAAACAAAATCTATTTCGAAAAATCTAAAAGAGGATCCCTTTGGAAAACAAATAGAATATTTTAAAGTAACAACCGAAGATCATATTACCCTTGATGGCTGGATGGCAAAACCTAAAGATTTTGACCCTTCTAAAAAATACCCAGTTTTCTTTTACGTATATGGCGAACCCTGGTCATCAACTGTTATGGATGTGTATGGAATTGGGAGAAATTCGCAGTTCGGGGATAATATTCCTGACCAGGGATACCTTTTCGTGTCGGTCGATAACCGGGGAACTCCGTCACCACGCGGACGTGAATGGCGGAAATCAATTTACCGCAAGATCGGGATTGTGAACATACGCGACCTTGCAATGGGAGCCAAAGAGATACTTAAATGGCCGTATTGCGATACAAGCCGGGTGGCTGTTACCGGATGGAGTGGGGGAGGAACTTCGTCCTTAAATCTCATGTTCCAGTATCCTGGAATTTTTAAGACAGGAATAGCTGTAGCAGCTGTTGCCAATCAACTGGCTTATGATAACACATACCAGGAACGTTATATGGGGATCCCACAGGAAACCCGTGAGGATTTCCTTGCCGGATCACCTTATACACACGCAAAAGACCTTAGGGGAAACCTGTTATATATTCATGGAACAGGCGATGACAATGTGCATTATGCCAATGCCGAAAAGCTTATTAATGAGCTGATCCGTTATAATAAACCTTTCCAGATGATGGCATACCCGATGCGTTCGCATGGTATCTATGAAGGAGAAGGTACACGTGAACACCTGAAAACAATCAGTTCAAAATTCCTTCGTGAGAATTGTCCTCCGGGCGGCCGATAAAAACTCTGTACATCAATCAGCCAGTTTATATTTACTTGAATCCGGAAGATAACCCTGGAACAATTGGCCGGACATGTGCTTTTGCTTTTTATTTATCCCTGCTTGGCAGTTTCCGGTGACCTTAGGTATGTTTTTCTGACTGCCATACAAACATAATCTGATCATCGTTGTTTATTTGGAAACATTCTAAATAAATATCATGAAAACAAAAATCTACCTGGCATCATCAATCCTGTTAATGATGCTGACCATCGTTCCAATGGTCAGTGTTTTTGCCACCAAACACGTCATAAACGTACAAAACTATTCTTTCAGCCCGTCAAGTATTACCGACGTTCAGGTAGGTGATACCATACGGTGGGTCTGGGTGAGCGGTTCCCATACAACAACTTCTACAACCATTCCTGCAGGAGCTGCAACCTGGGACCATCCGATAAACAGTACTTCTACTTTTTATGAATATGCTGTGACCCTTTCAGGTACCTATAATTATAAATGCACTCCACACGCTGCCATGGGAATGGTTGGTTCATTCACTGTAAACGGATCAGTGCCAACCCTTTCGGTAACCCCTTCCAATCATAATGTAAGTGCTTCGGCAGGAACTACTACATTCAGCGTAGTTTCCAATTCAGGCTGGACAGCATCAAGTAACTCAGCCTGGTGCACTGTAACCCCTTCAGGTACTGGAAATGGCACTATTACAGCAACCTATTCAGTCAATACATCTGTAAATCAGCGGGTTGCAACAATTACTATTACAGTGGCAGGGATACCATCTCAAACCTGTACTGTTACCCAGGCAGGAGCAGCTGCAACCCTGATCCTGATGCCTCCAAACCAGAATGTAAGTGATGGAGCAGGTTCTGTAAACTTTAATGTTACTTCGAATACTAACTGGACTGCAACAAGTAATTCCTCATGGTGCGCGGTCACAGCTTCAGGTTCGGGGAATGGAACTATTACTGCTACCTATACAGAAAATACATCTGTTAATCAACGAATTGCGACTATCTCAGTAACAGTGGCAGGGATACCGTCACAAATTTCAACATTAACCCAGTCTGGTGCAGCAGCTATCCTTACTGTTTCACCACCGAACCAAAATGTTGGGGTAATGGCCGGAACAGTTGAATTCTCGGTTAACTCAAACACTGACTGGACAGCAATATGTGATTCCGGCTGGTGCACTGTCACTCCATCCGGTTCCGGTAATGGTACACTGGCAGCCACCTATACAGAAAATTCACTTAATTTTCAACGTATGGCAACAATTATGATAGCTGTAGCCGGTTTACCGGTACAGACGGTAACAGTTACCCAACTGGGCCGGTCAGTGGGAATTAAGGAGAATCCTGCAAACCTGGTATCAATATTCCCTAATCCTTCGAAAGGAATTTTCGCCATCTCACCTGGTAGTTTTTCCGGATTGGATATTGAAATTAGTGTCTTTGATCAGGTAGGTAAAGTCATACTGAAGAAGAACTTCACTGGTGACGCGGAATATATTGTTGATCTTTCATCTCGTCCGGCGGGAAATTACCTGCTTAAAATAACATCAAAAGATAGATCGGTGGTTAAACGAGTTATAATCTTATGATAACCGGCAGAATTGAAGTAAGGTAGCAATCAGGAAATCGGCTGACTTTTAACGATATATAAAATCAAAAATGGTGGTTTGTTTTTCTTTAGCCTGTATGGTATTGCACTGTACAGGCTTTATTATTTTATTGAGGTGACCAATTAAGTACTTATCTTGTAAATCAATAAATGATTAAAAACTAATCAAGATGGAATTTACGGGAGAAAATATTTTAGAGTTCACGCAACGATTTCCAGACGACAAATTATGTCTGGCTTATCTTTCAGAGTTGAAGTGGTCAGATGGATTTATTTGCACTAACTGTGGACACTCAAAGTTTACTGTACGAAAG
>JANXXZ010000266.1 GCA_025350385.1 Bacteroidales bacterium | reverse complement strand
TTTCAACCACAAGGCCAAAAACAGGTTGGTGCTGTTGGTGCAACAGGTATGAAATATTAACAACCCCGCGTTTCTTGGTATCGCATTGAATAACTAGGACTAGCCTAACATTGAGATTGGTCGGTCGTAAGACCTTGTTCGGCACACGCTGACAGCCAATCTCAATGCCCTATTAGCTCAACGGCCAGAGCAACTGCTTTGTAATCAGTGGACAGGCGTTCGACTCGTCTATGGGGCTCTAAAGGAGATATATGATCAAATACAAAAACTACAAAATAGAATACATAGAAGGTCTGTATGTAGTAGACAGTAGACCTTTTTTGACTCTACAAGAGGCAATTGATTTTATAGATGGAGGAGCGAGATGAGAGGACAACAAACACCACCGAAAAAAGTTGAGCAAGTAAAAGCAATCGCGGCTAAAGAGGGCAATATTCTTGAAGCATCGCGCCAGGTTGGAATACCTAACCAAACAGCTTATGATATTATTCATAATGAAGATAATTTCGGGAAATATCGGGATGAAGAAATGCGCAAGTACGTTGTATCTACATGGGCTAATATTCAAGCAATTAGCGACGCATTAACTGATAAGGTCAAGCAAAATAACATAAGTGAATTACAATTAAGAGATTTAACCGGTGCGTTAAAAGATTTACGTAAGACTGTTGAGAATGTCGTCAATAACATCCACATCGGGGATAACATAATAAACCTCGATCCCCATGTAATAGAACAAGAAGCTATTACTTTACTTGAGGGGTTGGGCTATTTAATTACAAAGGTCGAAAAATGACCAAAAAGCAAGACCGTTACATCGTAAGAAAGTATATAATGGCCCGATCAGTCCAAGAGGCAATCAATAAAGACCTAAAGACTCCTGCAATGGAGGTATGGATAGATGAAGACTACAAAAAAGAGAATAAGGATGAATTAGCCAGTTGTATTGGGTTTCAAGCAGAGGGAGAGGAAGAATGAAAGTAAGTATTAGAGAATTTACTCGTAATCCTTACAAGTATCTAAAAGATGTTAGGGAAGAACTTATAATCACTAAAGGCGATAAGCCAGCATTTATTTTGAATGTCGCGACAAATAGTAATGTAGCGACACAAAAGAAAGAAAATGTAGCGACAATACCACCAAAAAGAATTGTTTCCGAAGAATCAAAAGAAAAATTTAAATTAGTTGATTTTTATTTGGCTTACGGCTGTGGCTGTAAAAAAGGCGATACGGTTACTTGCCCTAAACATCATAGATTATAACTATCTCATCAACGGCGAGGGTATACTAAGCTGATCAGCCCTCGTTGATGGGACAGTTAGAACAATATATACAACAAAAACAAAATAAAGAAAAACTGCAAACTCCCAATGGAAAAAAAGACTACATTGAGGATAATTTTAAGATAGTCAATAAAGATAGCCAAGTTGTACCGTTTATATTAAATAAAATCCAATCAAGATACTTATTTGAGGATAAGACTAATCAAGACATTATCTTGAAAGCTAGGCAGCAAGGGTTCTCATCTTTAATCTTAGCGATATTCACGATAGATTTTTTAGAAACTCCTTACTCTCGTTCGGTGGTAGTAGCAGATATAGACAATAATTCGGCAGAAATGTTGGATAAGGTTAAGTTTTACTTAAAGACTTGGGAAGATAAGCATAAAAAGAAAGTCAAATTAAAATATAACTCTCGCAACGAACTATTTAATGAAGAAAATGGCGCAAGATACTCAATCGGTACAGCTCAGAATACAGAGTTTGGCCGATCTAAGACTATAACTAACTTACATCTATCCGAAGCGGCGTTTTATCGCTATTTACGTAAAATTATAACCGGAGCAGGGCAAGCAATCACCCCTTCCGGTTATTTTGTGATTGAAACAACAGCCAATGGGTTTAATGAATTCAAAGACCTCTGGGATGATTCTGAACTTGGACTAAATAACTTTAAACCTCATTTCTATAAAGCAAGTGATTTTTACGATGAGGATTTTTTAACACGAAAGAAAAAAGATTTGAAAGAGATGTTTTCACAGGAGTACCCAGAGACGGCCGAGGAAGCGTTTCTTTCGAGTGGCGAGTTGTACTTCAGCAAGGAAGCATTGAAAGTCTATCAAAGCCAGATAATCCAACCAATTACGGAAGGAGTTATTTATGTATAGACAATACAGAAAATTAGAACCCAACGAATTTATCGTCATCGGTGGTGACTGCTCAATGGGCGGTGGTGATCGGTCATGTTGTCAATTC
>JANXXZ010000164.1 GCA_025350385.1 Bacteroidales bacterium | reverse complement strand
TCTTCACCCAATATTTTCAGGATCTGTACAGGTTTTATAAGTTGTATCCTAATCGCCATGAGTTTAGCGATGTTTTTGCAAAAAGACTGGATCTGCACAATTCAATACTTTATTCACTCTCGGTGAATAAAGATGAGTTTCTGAAACACATCGCTGAGTTCCATTTCAGTAAGGACCATTTCAATGAAGCCCTGGAGATCTTCCAATTGCTCAACAAAGGGGAGAATAACCATGAATTATGGCAAAAGATGGCCTATTGTTATCAGAAACTTGAAAAATTTGACTCAGCAGTGGAGTATTACCTGCGTGCAAGCCTTATAGAAACTCCCAGTCTCTGGACCCTGAAGAAGACTGCCTGGTGTTATCGCAAGCTGAGAAATTTTGAAGAAGCCCTTATTTATTATAAGAAGGCAGAAATACTCGCTCCCGACGATTTGCAAATTCAAACCAGCCTGGGTCATACCTGCCTTGATCTAAAGGAATATGAAACTTCTCTGAAGTATTATTTTAAGGTTGAATACCTGGCGCCTGATAATTATAAAGTTCACCGGCCAATTGCATGGTGTTGCTTTGTTCTCGGGCGTTTCGAGAAAGCTGAGAAATATTTTGAGGAAATAATACACAAAGGAGGAAACCAGCATGATTATATGAATCTGGGACATGTTCAGTGGTGTCTCAGAAAAAAAGAAGCAGCAATGGAAAGTTACCGTGACTCCCTGCGTCGTTCATCCTATAAAATGGATTGGTTTGAACAGGTATTTCTGGAGGACGGAAAGATTCTCAATTTGCATGGTATTGAACCCGATGACCTTCCTCTTATGCTCGATTATCTTTGTATTTCAATGGCCGGTGAATGGCCGGCAAAATAATTTAATGCATTGAAATAATGTTTAGTTTTAGATTTCGCAATTTTTTATTGAGCCGGTTCTTCGTTCTGTTGGTCTTCTTTTCATCTCTGCACACAGCTCATATTTCAGCAAAAACGGGCGATGAAAAGCTGGTAACCATAAGCGGATATGTTACTGATGCTTCGACGGGTGAAAGATTAATCGGAGCATCTGTTTATATCAGGGAACTAAGCATGGGAATGATAACGAACATGTATGGATTCTATTCCCTTAGTGTTAAGCCAGGAACCTTTCACATACAATTTTCTTATGTAGGTTATATAAGCCAGGAAAAGGAATATCCGCTTACTTCAAGTATCAAGGAAAATATTGAATTGTTACTTGAACCCAAACAGATTGATGAAGTTGTGGTGAAGGCTGAAAAGGCAGATGCCAACGTGAAGAAGATGGAAATGAGCACGGTTAAAATGGATATTAAAACCATTCAGGAAATTCCGGCATTTATGGGAGAGGTGGATATATTAAAGGCCATACAAATGCTCCCGGGAGTACAGTCGACCAGTGAAGGTACGTCCAACTTCAGTGTACGCGGAGGCAGTTATGACCAGAACCTTATATTGCTGGATGAGGCTACGGTTTATAATGCATCACATTTGATGGGTTTTTTTTCGGTATTTAATAATGATGCTGTAAAAGATGTAAAACTATATAAAGGTGATCTGCCTGCATCCAGCGGAGGCCGATTATCGTCCCTGCTCGATGTGCGCATGCGTGAAGGGAACAACAGGAAGTTCCAGGGTGCCGGAGGCATTGGCAGTGTATCGAGCAGGCTTACACTTGAAGGGCCAATTGTGCAAGAAAGATCATCGTTTATAATTTCAGGCAGGAGAACTTACATTGATATTTTTACCCCATTGGCTAAGGATGAACAATTGAAGAAAAGCCACCTTTATTTTTATGATTTGAATGCAAAACTCAATTATGGACTGAATCAAAACAACAGGATTTATATTTCAGGTTACCTGGGGCGGGATGTATTTAAAAATAGTTTTGCAAACCTGAATTTTGGGAATCATACTCTAAGTGGAAGATGGAATCATCTTTTCAACCAGAAATTATTCAGCAATCTTACTCTTGTTTACAGCAATTACGATTACAGTCTTGGGTTCAGTCAGTCAGGATCCACTAGTTTTGATTGGCTTTCAAGGATGAAGGAATATGGACTAAAAGAAGATCTGAGCTGGTATCCGAATCCAAAAAATACGGTCACTTTTGGGATCCAATCCTATTATCATATTCTTGATCCCGGGGAAGTAAGTTCGGGAGGAGTAAGA
>JANXXZ010000151.1 GCA_025350385.1 Bacteroidales bacterium | reverse complement strand
ATCTTCGAAGGCCACGTAAGGTTTGCCGGAGGGGTTAAAAGCCAGGCTGGTGTAATCAATAAGGCCTTCTGAAAACCCGGGCTCGCCGACATTCAGCCAGTTAAAGCCATCAAATTTCATTACGGATGACCTGTAGGATTTGGTCTCATCACTGAATGCCACATAAGGCTCTCCGGACGGATTAAAAGCGAAGCTGATGGAAATAGCTTTACCCGGCGTAAAACCTGCAGGACCAACATATGACCAGCTGGTTCCGTCAAATCTCATTACCGAAGCTTTCTGGGAATTTCCGTAATCCTGGAATGCTACAAAAGGTTCATCGGTTGGGCCGATTCCCAGACTTACATAGTATGCCGACGATGGTGAAAAGCCCGCAGAACCCACATACATCCAATCGTTTCCGTTAAATTTCATCAAGGTTGCTTTCTGCGAATTTCCGTAATCGCGATAAGCAACATAAGGTTCCCCAGAACTGTTGAACGCAAGGCAAATATCTTTAGCCGTTGAGATTGAAAAACCGGCTATGCCCACATTTACCCAGTTGGTTCCGTCAAATTTCATGACAGTTGCCTTATTTGCATTGGCCCCATCCATAAAAGCCACATAAGGTTGATCAGTCTGATTAAAGGCAAGACATGTATGAACAGCCATTCCTGCAGAGAAACCTTGTAAACCGACATTCACCCAATTAGTACCATCAAATTTCATAACGGAAGCTTTACTCAAGGATCCGAAATCCTGGTATGCAACATGAGGTTCACCTGACTGGTTGAAGGCCAGGCTTGTATATTCAGCCGAATCGGCCGAAAAGCCTGCATTCCCTATAAATTTCCATAAATAATCCAGCCCTGATGATTGAACTCTGCTTTGCTGACCAAGGATGACTGTGGGTAACAGGAATATCATTATAAACATTATTGCTTTCATACTCATCGGTTTTGAAGACCAAAATAATGCTACGTGTAGAGTCTGGATTCAGGGGTGTACTCACAACTGTTGGCATTAATACCATTATTGTCATCCCGGAAATTCATGTGACTAAAGATAATAATAAAATCTGCCAGTTATCCTGTAATCTTTTTCAATGCCATTTTCAAAATCTCATCATGATCAAATGCCAGTTTTGGCAGTTCATTTATGGGAAACCATTTTGCATTCCGTGCATCATCACCAGCCCTGGCGTCACAGTTTTCGGCAGTGGTGACTCCTGTGAACACGGTACTGATGGTGCGGTGGCGCGGATCGCGGTTCAATGCGCTGAAGGTGTGTAGTTGTTCCAATAGAATACCCCAAAGACCGGTTTCCTCCTTCAACTCACGGGCAACAGCTTCTTCCAGTGTTTCACTCATATCGACAAATCCTCCGGGAAGTGCCCACATACCTTCAAAAGGGGGCCTGTCGCGCAGGATCAGCAGTATATGCAAACCTTTGTTGAGGTGGCAGAAAACAGCCGCATCAACCGTTACTGCAGCTCGCGGATAATCGTAACTAAAGCTCATTCTTCCTCCGTGTCTGGTTCATTTCCTTCGGTCGAAGAGCCGGAAGCACCCTCTACCACGATCACAATCTCCCCTTTAGGAGGATGTGCCAAGTACCAGGCGGCAAGTTCAGGAAGTGCAGCACGGCGGTTCTCCTCATATATTTTAGTAAGTTCACGTGAAACACAGGCGCGGCGCTCAGCCCCGAGGAATTCGGCGAGCTGTTCCAGCGTTTTTACGAGCCTGAAAGGCGATTCGTACAGTATAAATGTATAAGGTTGCAGGGCCAGTTCTTTAAGCCTGGTTTGCCTGCCTTTTTTATGGGGCAGAAACCCTTCAAAAACAAATCGGTCACAGGGGAACCCGGAATTCACCAGTGCCGGGACAAATGCCGTGGCCCCCGGCAGGCATTCCACAGTTATTCCGGCCAGTATACATGACCTTACCAGGAGAAAGCCGGGATCAGAAATGCCAGGGGTTCCTGCATCTGTGATCAGCGCTAAGGTTTGCCCTCCTGATATTTGTCGTACAATATTCTCAACCGTTTTATGCTCGTTGAACTGGTGATGTGCAAACACTTTTTTATCAATATCGTAATGCCTCAGCAGTTTGCCCGATGTGCGGGTGTCCTCGGCCAAAATAAGATCAACCTCCCGGAGAATGCGCAATGCCCGGAAGGTAATGTCTTCAAGATTTCCGATAGGGGTGGGGACAAGGTATAATTTCGACATATTTTATGCTTTGTTGGCAGGAAATCTTGTTGCGTCAAATTAATAGAATAAGCAAATGTACTAATAGCTTTGCATTTTACATTTTGGTCTTTGCTTTTTACATTTTGCAATTTTCAATTTGCAATTTTCAATTCCCCCGCTCACTATCCATAAAATCCACCATCAGCCTGAAAATATCCTTATACTCACTAAGGGGCAGTTTGTCGCTCCGGTCATCAATATTATGGTATTCAGTGTATTCTTTGCCGATGGAATAGATAAATGCCGCCGGAACTCCTTTCTTATAAAACGGGCAGTGATCGCTGTTGCACGATTCACCGCGCTCTTTAACGGCAAGGATATACTCATGGTCGGCATTGATCTTTACCATACGCTGGTAAGCTTCTTTAAAAACCGTGGCATTTACCATAGTGATCCCTTCACTCCCTGTGCCCACCATATCAATGTTCATCAGGAATTTGACCTGTTTCAGCGGGAAGGGCGGATGCGTTGCACAGTATGTTGAACCGTAAAGACCTGCCTCCTCACCGCTCAGGCAGATAAATACCATAGAATAAAATGGCCGGTTCCCGTCAAGCGAATAGTGCCGCGCCAGGTCCAGCACCATGGCTGTTCCGCTTGCATTATCATTAGCCCCGGGGTAATACACTTCGCTGCCCATCCTTCCCAGGTGGTCGTAATGAGCAGTAAACACCAGGAAACTGTCCGGTTGAACAGTCCCCGGAATAAAACCAATTACATTTTGGGTAGGGTATTCATGCACAAATTTACTTTCAATTTCCAGGCTCATTTTTTTTGCTTTGCCTTTCAATGCCGCCCGGGTGATATCCAGTACTGCAAAACTTTGTTGCATAAAACCGATGGACACCGACCAGGAGAGTTTAGTGTCACTGATAAAAATAAGGCCCTTTGCGCCCAGAAAGTTAGTGTAACGCAGGGAATCCAGAACCGATAGCAGTTTTTTATCTTCAATTCCCTTCTTATCAATAAGTACGAACCTGTCAGAAAGCTTCCTGCTGCAAAACTTCCTGAATTTACCGGGATTGATAATATCTGAACCTTTCAGGACAACAATCCTGTTAGTCCCCCTTATGGTTGGACTGGCTGCCCAAACCTGGAATTCGCTCCCTGCTTTTAACGGTTTGCCGTTCACTGAAGCCTTCATGCTCCCAGGAAGGGTATTCATGGGAAATGAATAAAGCTGGTAATAGTCCTTCCCGAAATGCTCAAGCCCGAAATGCGAAAACTCAGCCGCAATCAGTTCTGCTGCTTTGCGATCCCCGTGATTTACATATCCCCTTCCTTCAAGTGTTGGTGAACTGAGGGTATCAATCAAATGCCTTGCGAAATCAATATCCTGTGCAAATGTGTATAGGCTTAAAAACAGGAATAAGATTGAAATTAAGATATGTTTCATGTAGGCGGCTGGTTGGGGGGATTATCTGCTGGGAGCAATATTCATAAATTAAGTAGATTATTGACTGAGGTGAGGGAACGATGGAGTGATGGAGCGAGGTCGAGAAAGCGTGAATGGGAGAGTAGAAGAGGGCGTGATTTCTCTAATCTCTGCCACTAGGCATCTATGCCTTCCGTCTCCGGACTTTGGACTCCTTATTCCTTACTTCCATTTCCGGACTTCCGTCTCCGGACTTCAGACTCCCTACTCCTTACTCCCTACTTCCATTTCCGGACTTCCGTCCTCAGACTTCCGACTTGCATCTTTTGTCTTTTTCCTTCTGTCTTTTATCTTTCTCTCCGCATTACTCGTTAACTGCCGCAAACTTCCGCTGGATGATCTCCCCCAGTTTTACTGCTTCAACCGAATTGGCAGGCCATTTATAATTTAACCGGAGTGTCCCAAGGTAGGCTTCTGCTTCCCCTAAGCGGGTAGCACCGTTCAATTGGCCAATTGCCCTTTCGTAAGCAAGCGGGTCGCCGCCAAAGAGTTCATTGATAAAGTTAAATTTCTCAGCCAGGCCGATAACCGATTTTAAATCTTCAATCGGCTGATGTTGCATACGTGAACCCAGGCTATTGTCTTTTGCCGAACCGGCAATAACATCACTCAACGATTTTTGTTCTGTCTTGAATTTGTCAGCAAGGGTGTGATGTGAATCTTCGTGGATATTCTTTTGTGTTTCAGGGGCAACCCATTCCGAATTTTCATATAGAGGCTGTGATACGGGAGACTCATATTTCGCAGCTTCGGGTGCGGGTTTTATTTCTGTTGATTCCTGCGGATAAAAAGAAGACTCAGGTTCTGGTTCCTGCTCCTGCTCTGGCTGATAAGCAGGAGCGGAGGCTGGTATTTCTTCTTTTACAGCTTTTGTTTCGCTTTGTTCCGGGCTGACAACGATTTTATGACTTTCCTGGTTCAGACCTTGCAGGTTCAAAAGGCCGAGAGATTTAAACTTTTCGTACAGGAGCCTGAGTTCATCAAGCATCAGGTCAAGTTCTATCTGCGATATTTTACCGGCGGGCGAATAAAGTGTATTATACCTCGCTACAACTTTTCGTATCAGTTCATCGGCTTCACGGGTGAGGCGGTTCATTTCCATGGCATTATTTACTTAAGGATTGGATTCGTTTAAAATAGGTTCAAGTGGATTATCGTGGTTAATGTATAAATTAAATTACTAAGTTTGTGCGGTATCAAAAGTTGGTTAAAATTAGCAAAGAAAAGCCAATCAAACCGTATGTTTCTCGAAAACACAGCAAATCTTACTCAACACCGCGGCTGGATCGAGGTTATCTGCGGTTCCATGTTCTCCGGAAAAACGGAAGAACTCATCCGCCGCCTCAACCGGGCACGGATTGCCCGGCAAAAGGTTGAGATATTCAAGCCTGAAGTAGATAAACGCTACGACGATATCAATGTTGTTTCACACAACGAAAACAGTATCCGGTCTATTCCTGTTCAAACTGCTTCACAAATCCTTATGTATATTGAAGGCTGCGACGTAATAGGCATTGATGAAGCCCAGTTCCTGGATGCTGATCTCCCTGCTGTGTGCAATTACATTGCTAACCAGGGTATCCGAGTGATCGTGGCTGGACTTGATATGGATTTCCAGGGAAATCCCTTCGGGCCGGTTCCAGCCATTATGGCAGCAGCCGAATATGTCACCAAGGTTCATGCAATCTGCATGCGCTGTGGCGACCTGGCCCATTATTCCCACCGAACGGTACAGGGGGATAAACTGGTGATGCTGGGCGAAAAGGAGAGTTATGAACCGTTGTGCCGTAAATGCTATATCGATCAGAAGAATGGATGGACAAAATAATTCTTCATTCCCTGGTTCGGGCACAATTTGATTCACAGAAAAGAAGAAATGAATTCAAAATGAAGAATTCAAAATGCAAATGGCAAAATTAGTATAATCTTGCTTTTTGATAATCAATGACATGGTCGGAAAGTTAGCATTCCTCCAGGTTAAGATTATCCAAAACTGTTAAATTTTCAATCTACCAGTTGTTCGCCCCTGAAATTTGCACTTTGCTATTTGCATTTTGAATTACACGCCAGTGAGCAACAAGCTGATTAATAAATTTGAACCTGAGAAATTTAATAATATGAGAAAAATATTCTTCCTGGCTACCATAATGCTGATCCTTGCATCCTGTAATCCTGAACCTAAGGAAGACCGGGTATTGATCACTACACCTTATGGTGAAATCGAGGTAAAACTTTATGATAAAACAATCAGTCATCATGACAATTTCCTGAAACTCGCTGAATCGGGGTATTACAACGGTACTTTGTTTCATCGTGTTATACAGCATTTTATGATCCAGGGCGGCGACCCG
>JANXXZ010000126.1 GCA_025350385.1 Bacteroidales bacterium | reverse complement strand
AAAGGCATTGATTCAGACAGCTGCCGGCTACAATTACAACCTCAGGGTGCTACAGGCAGTTGAAGATGTTAACGATGATCAGAAATCGGTGATGTATCACAAGGTAATGAAGCATTTCGCCGGCGATATAAAAGGAAAAATGATCGCACTATGGGGATTATCCTTCAAACCCCAGACCGACGATATGCGCGAAGCACCGTCCCTTGTCCTTATCAAAAAATTCCTTGTTGCAGGGGCTAAAGTAAGAGCATACGACCCGGTTGCCATGCATGAAGCAAAACGAATCCTTGGTGAAACTATTGAATATTCGGAGGATCAGTACGAAGCCCTGATTGATGCCGATTGCCTGGTTCTAGTGACAGAATGGCCGGAATTCAAGTTCCCTAATTTCAATATCATTCGCAAGTTGCTGAAAGAACCGGTTGTTTTTGACGGCAGAAATATATATGATCTGGCCGAGATGAAACGTATAGGATTTGTGTATTACTGCATAGGAATAGATTCCTCAAGATAACAGTTGAAGATAAACTGAAAATCCTGGTCGTCATTGTACCGGTTTCCAGGTTTTTTGCTTTTCTTTATATAAAAAAATTCTGAAGAAGATTCTTATAGTAAAGTGTTCGTTACAAGTCCTCAAAAGATGAAAATATCCGGTTCCGGCTTCCAGTTCCAGGTTCCGGGGCCCGGATTCCGGGTTCCGGGTTCTGAATCCACCCCTGACCGACGCTCTGCACTCTGCACTTGGCACTCGGCACAAGCCACTTAGCACACGGCACTTTTAGCTTAATGAGGTATTATCGCAAACTGTTAAAATACAACCTAAGAGAACAATCCATGATCAGGAAAAAGGTTCTAGTTACCGGAGGTGCGGGATTTGTCGGTTCACATTTATGCGAACGGCTCCTGTACGAAGGAAATGAAGTAGTCTGCCTCGACAACTACTTTACCGGTCAGAAACAGAATATTGTACATCTCATCAACAATCCTTTCTTTGAACTCATCAGGCACGATGTTACCATGCCCTTTTTCATCGAAGTAGATGAAATATATAACCTTGCGTGTCCTGCATCACCAGTTCATTACCAGTACAATGCCATTAAAACGATGAAAACATCGGTTATGGGCGCTATCAATATGCTCGGGCTTGCCAAGCGTATCAGGGCAAAAATCCTGCAGGCTTCAACCAGCGAGGTTTATGGTGACCCGCAGGTACACCCTCAGGTTGAAACATATTGGGGACATGTGAACCCGATCGGTGAAAGAGCCTGCTACGATGAAGGTAAAAGGGCGGCCGAAACCCTGTTCATCAATTACTATAAACAAAACAAAGTGCGTATTAAGATCATCCGCATTTTCAATACCTATGGGCCAAGAATGCATCCCAATGACGGAAGGGTAGTTTCCAATTTCATTATGCAGGCTCTGCGGGGAAATAATATAACCATTTATGGCAACGGAAGCCAGACACGCAGCTTCCAGTATGTCGACGACCTGGTTGAAGGCATGCTGCGGATGATGGCTTCAGGAGAAGAATTTACAGGCCCGGTGAACATTGGCAACCCGAACGAGTTTACCATTCTGCAGTTGGCTGAGATGATCATCAGGCTCACTGATTCCAGATCAACAATAGTCCACATGCCGCTCCCTCCCGATGATCCTTCGCAACGTCAGCCCAACATTGAACTGGCTGAAAAAGAACTCGGCTGGATGCCTAAAATTCCGCTTGAAGAGGGTCTCATTAAGACTATTGACTATTTTGCTTCTATTAGCTGATCAATGCGGTGGAAAAGGCAATAGGCAATAGGGGGAATAAAATTCAATTGACAGAGAATATTGTTAACTGCACTTTTATTTATTATGAAAATATTAATTACAGGATCAAAAGGGCAATTGGGCAGCGAGTTCCGGGAACTATCGGGAGCATATCCGCAATTTGATTTCATCTGGACTGATTTGGAAGAACTGGACATCAGCAGCGAAACTGAGGTGGACAAGTTTGTTGGGTTTCACAGGCCGGATGCAATTATCAACTGTGCCGCATATACTGCCGTAGACAAGGCGGAAGCCGATGAACCTGCTGCCTTTTCAATCAATGCAACCGCTGTGGGTAACCTTGCGAAAGCCGCTACAAAGTGCAATTCCCTGCTCTTGCACATTTCAACCGATTATGTGTTTGACGGGAAAACATTTGCTCCTTACTCCGAAACAGCTGAAACCAATCCTGTTTCTGTTTATGCCCGGAGCAAGTATGCAGGTGAACTCGAAGTAAAGAAACTGGCTAAAAAAGCAATTATCATCCGTACTTCCTGGCTTTATTCAGCATTCGGGAACAATTTTGTAAAGACCGTGCTTAAATACGGTATTGAGCGCGGCAGGATGAACATTGTTTTTGATCAGACAGGTACACCTACCTATGCACCCGACCTGGCAAGGACTATCCTTGACATTCTTCCGAAAACTGCAGTCTTTTCAGAAGTTGAAATCTTTCACTATTCCAATGAAGGTGTTGGTAGCTGGTACGATTTTGCCCTGGCTATTGTTGAACTTACCGGGATCTCATGCGAGTTAAACCCGATTGAGACAAAAGATTACCCTTTGCCGGCTGTGAGGCCTTTTTATAGTGTACTCAACAAACAAAAGATCAAAACCGCTTTCACAATCGAAATTCCTTACTGGCGCGACAGCCTGAAGCTATGCCTCCGGCGGCTGGGATATGAGTCAAAAAGCTGTTAATTGCGGATTGCGCCTGCCTGTATGGTGTAGATTTGATT